>NZ_JAGHEW010000026.1 GCF_017889095.1 Thomasclavelia sp.
AATAATGAGCAATGATACATTGTTATGCGTTATTTTAGCAGGATTGATGATAGGAGCGGCAATTGGAATTGTAATACGTTGTGGTGCCAGTACTGGAGGAATGGATATTCCACCATTAATTTTAAATAAGAAATTAGGAATACCCGTATCAGTAAGTATGTATGGTTTTGATTTTATCATTTTACTAGGACAAATGGTGATTAGAGATTGGGAAATGGTATTTTATGGGATTTTATTAGTGTTGATTTATACTGTGGTCTTAGATAAAGTCTTAGTTATTGGTAAAGCCCAAATGCAAGTAAAGATTGTTAGTAGTAAATATAATGAAATCAATGAAACTATTATTAATGTTTTAGATCGGGGAACAACTTTAATTCATAGTGAAACTGGATTTAAGCATAATCCTTATCCTGTTGTTTTAACGGTTGTAAATAATCGAGAATTAACACAGTTGAATAATTATGTTTATAGTATTGATCCTGATGCGTTTATGATCATTAACAAGGTTAACGAAGTTAGAGGTAAAGGATTCTCAAGTGCTAAAAAACATGAAGTCAAGTAAACTATCTTAATTGATAGTTTTTTTTGTTTTAAAATTAAAAATATGACATATTTATACACTTTAAAATTGTAAAATGTAATAAAAATACATAAATCAATAAAAATACGTTTTAAATAATTGCTTATTATATGAAAAGAGGTATAATATGATTGTCATAATTTATGGAGGAATAGGAAAAATGGAAATAAGAAAAATAAAAATAGGAGGGTTTAGAAATATAAATAATTGTGAAATAGATATAAAGAAGATTACAGGATTGTTATCTATTAACAGTTATGGAAAATCAAACATTTTACGTGGAATTGAGTATGGAATAGATTTTATTACATCATCATCTAAAATTAGAGATAATATGATTGGTTGGAAAAGTGGTATACCTAAAAATATAAAGGTTAACACTAAGAATTTTTGTTTTGAATTAGAGTTATGTTACATAAATAATAATATTGAATATGATATTAAATATGGATTTTCATTTAAGTGGAGAATATCACGAGATATTAATGATGGAATTGATGAAGAATATTTATATGTAAGAAATAAAGAAAAAAGTTCAAAATATACACAATTTGTTAATAGAGAGAATAATATTTCAAAATATAAGAGTGTGGAAACTGGAAGATGTGATAAAATAATAAAAATTAATTATAATGAATTAGTTCTTGAAAAATTATCAGCCTATGATGATTTGTTTTATAAAGATATCTTAGATGAAATTAGAAAAATTGAAATATATGTTGATCGTCACTTTGATAGTAAAAATGCCTACGAATTTGATCCGATAGTATTAAAAAGTTCAGATGATTTAAAATTGGCGACTGTTGATAATATCCCAAGAACACTATATAAATTACGTGAATTATATCCTACTAAATATAATTATTTAATAGATATATACACACAATTGTTTCCTAAAGTAGAAAAAATCGAACCGCGTCGTTTTGAAATCAGCGGTCCTTCTAAACCGGTTAATTTGCCTGAAGAATATGAGTTATTAGAACATGCATATTTTTTATATTGTAAAGAGTATAACATGTTGGGGGAGATAAATTTTAGTCAGATGTCAGATGGAGCTAGACGCATATTGTTGTTATTAACAAATTTAATTTTAGCTCAGATTAACGATATTGCTTTATTTTGTGTTGAAGAACCAGAAAATTCCATTAATCCATCTTTGTTTAAAAAATATATCGAAGTGATTTATGATTTAAGTGAAAAAACAAGCGTAATTATCACTAGTCACTCGCCGTACTTGGTAGATTATTTAGCACCAGAAAATCTTTATATTGGCTGTAAAAATGAAAATGATATTGCTGTATTTAAAAAAATAAAAAAGCGAGCAATAAAAAGACTCTATAAAGAATGTTCAGAAATGGGAATGTCTTATGGTGAATATGTGTTTGATTTAATAAGCAATTTTGAAGAGTTGGATGAATATGTCGAATAAGAAAATTGCAATATTTGTAACCGAGGGCGAAACAGACAAGATATTTTATGAAAAATTATTAGGAGTTTTACGAAATAAAACGCCTAATAAGCGATTCTCTTTCCTTAAAATCAAAATAATATCAATAGATGGATTTGGCAAATTTGAAAGTAAACTAACAAGTAAATTTAAAAAGATTGTTAAAGAGAACAGAAAAATTGAAAAGAATATCGAATTTTATGTGTTTCTTTGTTATGATAACGATATTTTTATCGGAAGAAGGAATCCACCAATAAATCCTGCAGTAATTGAGAAAAACTTGCGGAAAGCAGGTGCAATTGAAATTTTTCATATTGTAGCTGATAAGTGTATTGAAGATTTTTTCTTAATAGATTTTGAGGGAATATGTAAATTTTTGAATTTAAAAGATGAAAGAAGGAATAGTTATAAAAGTTTAGCTGGATTGAAAAAATTATATAAAAAAGCGGGTAAGGCATATATTAAAGGTGCAAAAAGCGAAACGCTTTTAGATCATTTAGATTTTGAGTTAATAGAAAAAGAGCTTTGTGGAAAATTCAATGAGTTTTGTAAAATATCTGGAGTAGATTGCAAGGTAGTAAAGAAATAAATATTAGTTGATAAAAGAAATTTTAGTTTTGTTTTTCTATTTTTTAGAATTATATATTTTTAATGTGATTTAATGTATGTTTAAATATATTCACAATATTTCTATAGTCTTAAAAAATGCTATTTATATAGTTCAAAATTTCTTCTAAAATCCCATTTTCAATGATTGGGTAAAAAATTTTTAAATGTTAAAAAAACTATCTTAATTGATAGTTTTGGCATTCTACAATAACTAGGGGTTTACAACTTGTGGGGTGTAGAATAATTTGGGGTAAGCTGTTCCCCAAATTCTGTAAGGAACAGAAGTGTGAGGCTGTTATTAAGCCTTCACTTCTGTTTTTATATGGTTCTTAAATTTTAGCAATATGGTTTATAGCTTTAGATAGAAATTGCTTGAAAAAGGTATTAATTTCCTATCATTTTTCTCTAAGTTTTTAATCCTGATCATTTTGTTTTGCTTATGTTGTTCTTCTATGTCATGATCATTATTTTTATAACAATTGACATATTTATTCTTATTAATATAACTGCCCCATGTTCTGTAAATAATAAACTGGAGTTACCACAAGTTATTTTGTAGCGACTCCATACCCACTGTTATTTTAGATACTCATAGTTTTTTTATAAATTATAATAATTATGGTATAAATACAGTAATATTTTGTTATTTTGATAAATTGTGTGATTAATTTAATATTAAAATGAAATTTTTATGTTATTTTATTCTGTTAGTTTGTTTACATTTATTTTGACTACGGTATATAATAAAACCGATGGGAGGTGAATAAATGAAAAGAAAAATTTTAGCTTTAACACTAGCTTTTTTGATGTTTTTTTCAACTAATATATCCGTGATAAAAGCTGAAGAAAATGATGATTTATCAAAGTATTCATATACAGTTAGTGATGATCCAAATTTTGTGGATGGAACAATGTCAAATCCTGATGGTTATGAAGGTCCAGGAGTTGAAATTGATGGGGATAACGTTGATACAATTTATCAATCAAAAACTCGTGGTAGTGGTTATGATTTGACATGGACCACTAATGAAAGTGGCAAAAAAGTCATGCTTGATGGTGATGGTAAGGCTTTTGGTTATGGTGAATGTAAAAAGGTAATTGATGTTTCATCATATAATGGAACTATCGACTGGCAGGCAGTAAAAAATTCTGGAGTTGATGGTGCAATTTTAAGAATCACTTCATTTTCTGGTGGTTCAATGCATGAAGATGATATGTTTGCAACAAACTTAGCAGGATGTCGTAGCGTAAATATGCCATTTGGTGTTTATATGTATAGTTATGCTGATTGTGTTGAAGATGCTGCTAATGAAGCAAACTATGTTGTTGGTTTATTGAAAGAATACAATATCCAACCTTCTGAAATGGGCTATTCTGTTTATTATGACTTAGAAGAAAATAACAGTACTAAAAATTTAACTGTTGATCAAAATGCCAATAATGTGGAAAAATTTGTAAGCATTATTCAGGCCAGCGGTTATCCAGTTAATGTTTATAGTTATACTAGTTATTTAAATGAAAAATTAAATAGTAGTAGAATTCATAAATATGCTTCATGGATTGCTCAATATGGTAAGAAATTAACGTTTGTAAATAATTACTACACGGGTAATTATGGCTGGCAATATCGTTCTAACGGAAGTGTTAATGGTATTAATGGGGATGTTGATGTAAGTTGTTTCTCTAATTTTTATGGTTATGATACTGAAAATCATGTAAACGAAGAATTAGGTAGGGATACTACTACACCATATTTAGAATATCGAGCTAATTGTAAAAATGTAGGCTGGTTGCCATACTTTGTAGAACCAAATACTGCTGGAACTACTGGTAGAAGTTTTCCATTATACCAGCTACAAGTTAAAATCAATAACGCACCTAATTCTACTCATTTATCAGGAACAGTTAAAACAAGTAAAAGTACACTAGAATATGAAAATATTGAAAGTGATACAGTACTTGGAAATGCTGGAGTAGCAATGCAGCAAGTTAAGTTTGATTTGGACAATATTCCTGGATACCATTTAGAATATCGAGTACATAGTGCTGATATTGGATGGCAAGATTGGGTCAAAGAAGGAAACTATGCCGGAAAAGAAACTAAAGATATTCAGGCAATTGACTTTAGATTAGTAGCAGATGAAGCGGAAACTGTAAAATCACCACAAATATATTATCGTGGTCATATTGCTGATACAGGTTGGCTTGAATACGTACCAGAATCACAAATAGCTGGACAACCAGGTAGTGGAATCTTTTTACAAGCATTAAACATTGGTTTTGATAATGTAGATGAAGAATATACATTAAATGGTAGTGTTTATGTTGAAGGAACTGGCTGGAAAGATATTTCTTTAAAAGATGAAAGTGTCACATTTGGAACAACTGGACAGGCAAAAGCAATTAAAGGAATAAAATTAGACTTACAAGGATTATCAGGTTATTCAATCGAATATTCAGTCTATGAAAATGGTAAATGGCAAGATTGGGTAGGTAACAATCAAGCTGCTGGAAATGGTAATAATAACATTGAAGGTGTAAAATTACGATTGAAGTATGATAATACAGAAATCGAAAAAATTGAATTGAATAAGTCAAGTTTAACAATGGCTAAAGATAGCCAAGAAACTCTAATTGCGACAATAAGACCTGAAGATACGGTAATGGACAAAACAATTACTTGGAAAAGTAGCGATCCATCAATTGTAAGTGTTGATGAAAATGGAAAGATTACTGCTAATAAAGTTGGTTCAGCAACAATAACAGCAACAACTGTAAATGGTCTTTATGCAACTTGTGAAGTCAATGTTGAAATTCCAATTTCTAAAATAACTTTAGATAAAGAAAAAGTTACTTTGGAAAAAAATGAAACAACTGAATTAAAAGCTACAGTTTCACCTGATGATGCAACAATTGATAAAACTGTCAAATGGAGCAGTGAAGATGAAAAAGTAGCTAAAGTTGACCAAGACGGTAATGTAACAGCAGTTGATGCTGGAACTACTAATATTGTTGC
>NZ_JAGHEW010000234.1 GCF_017889095.1 Thomasclavelia sp.
CATCACTAAAGTGATATGGCAGTTTCCTGTTAAGCAGTTGGAGACTTCTATAAATTTTCAGTGGTTTCTTCCATTGTTTTATGATAATAACCCTTATCTTATGGCGTACCCATTGTCCGAATTTATCTATAAAGACTTTCATCTTTCCTATTCGACTCCATGTTGTTGTTCTCCCTTCCATTTTGTAAATATATATAGAACCATTCCCTCTATCTTCATCCCCATAGAATTACGATTTCTAATTTTAGGACTATCCTCGATTTCGAATTGTCTATACATTGCCTGATGGTGAGTAACACCATATAAACATTAGGTCCTTTGGTATTGATGATATACCTACTACGACCTCAGCTGACTTCCCTTAGTTAACCTTTTTCGACCGACGGTACCATCACTGATTTTAAAGTTTACTGGAATTCATCGTCTAAGGGACCTCCCGGGGTAATTCACTAATCCTCCTTCTTTCACAACGTCCTGATTTACTGTCTTGGTTTTACGTTTACCTTTTGGACTTCGATTTGTAGCGCAATCTTATCCACCATTTAGCCTTGTATCAAGTTTCTGTTCGTACGTTCGAAAGAATCGCTACATCACTTCCTTCACCCATAACATTACTGTTAACAGCTTGTGGTTCACTACACTTGGCGGTAACTACCTGAGGCCGGTTTATCTCCGACTGAATTAGTGCCATGCCCGGCACACGCTAAAAACGACTATGAATAACATTTTCATAGCCGTTTTTCAATCATAATTACATAAGGTGCTCCTTGTTTATTCAACATCTTAAACATTCCAACATTAAATAAACGATGATCTAAGCCACTTACATACTCATCAATAACCGCACTTTCTCTTTTACCTTCTTCATGACCAATATAAACAACAATATATAAACAACATCCCTTGTTCAACAGTTCAATAGCTTTTTTGATTGCTTTGACACTGCTATCGCCCATAGTTGTAATTTGATGATCACCACTAGGTAAATACCCTAAATTAAAAACTCCAACATCAAATCTATCTACATATAAATCAACATTTTCATGACTATCTAAAATCAATTCAACATTATCTTTTTCACCGATTAATTCTTTAGTCTTTTTTAAAGCCTGCTCTTGAATATCAAAACTATATACATGATTAGCTAAATTACTTAATAATAGTGTATCATGACCATTACCCATCGTAAAATCAACAGCTATATCATAATGATTCTTTTTAATTCGTTCATGGACAAATTCTATCATTGTTTTCATCTTATCATTCCTTTCCCTTACTACTATATTATATACTTTCTATAATTCAAACAAAAAATCACTATCTTCTATCATAACATAATATAATATTTTATCACATAATATGTTATTATAATTTTTATTTAAATAATTTCAATCATTAAATCATCAATATAAACCCACCTCAAAATCTTAAAAAACAATTCTTTAAACAATAAATATAATACCACATTTATTATTTTTGATAATAAAATAATCTCAAAAATATTCATTATTAAAATCATATAATTATCATAGAAACAATCAAAATCAATTGAATTTATCAATCTTTTTACTAGTTTGACCTAAAAAAAACCTTAAGCTATAATCATTTTAAAGATTTAAACAAAGGGGGAAATTTAAGATCATCAATGATATATCATTTGATCTTTTAAACATTTATATGGAAGAAATAAAATATCAAATCAATCCTAATTTCTTACTTCGTCAAGTTGCTGAAGAATACATTATTGTACCAATTGAAGCCAGTGGTGATATGGCTAATGCCATTATGGCACCTAATGAAACAGCCGTATTTATTTGGCAAGCTTTTCAACAGCCTAGAACTATATCAGAAGTAGTTACTATGATTCTTGATAAATACGATGCACCAAAAGATATAATCGAAAATTCAGTAAATCGCTTTGTAAGTGAATCATCAAATCTTGATATTTTACAAAAAGTACAATAACAATATAAAGGATCCAAATATCAATGAAACTAACATACGAACGATTTTTAATCAATAAAGGAATTCTATAATAGCACTCTAAATTTTTGTTTTCCAATATAACTTTTATTATATTAATACAATTAATACATACCTGCAAACTAAAAAGACTTGAAATTTTCTTCAAGCCTTTTTTAATATATTAAGATTTTGCAGTTTCCCAGCTATCCTTATCCAGATTTGTCGTACAATGAACATTATCATTATGTGGTCCACGCCAAACAATTACTTCAGTTGTAGTGGAACCTCCCCACCATCCATTAGAAGTCACATAATATCCTTCTAAAAATTCATCATCCGATTCAGCTTCATGAGTAGTACCACAAGCATGATAACCACCTAAACTTCTATCTCCACCCCAACCTGTTTGTAAACCTGGGCGTCCATTAGTTTCTAGATAAACAGTTCCTGATTTTCCACCACCTGCATCACATGTGAATTTATATACTGTACCACTGTCACCACAAGCAGCTACGTATTCATTAGCTGCAAAATGTTCTACATTAAAAACTGGTTTTATATAACTTTTCACTTTTGTTCCCCTCCTAAACTTTTATTTTACAAATAAGATTATACCACTCTTATTTTTGAATTGCAAATTATATTGCATAATTCATATAAAATTAATGTAAATTATTTCATAAATCTACCACTATAGGAAATATTATTCTCTTTTTTAAGCGATTATGAACCGATAAAAAATTTAATGTATAGATATTTTTGTTACTTATTTTATAGAATAATAGTAACAAAAGATGGTTAAAAAAGGAGAAAAATATGAGTATTAGACAACGTAAAAGTAAGAAAGCAAAGACAGGATTTACCTATCAAATTTATTTTAATTATACTGATAATTTAAGTGGTGAAAGGAAGAGATTTTCTAAAAGTGGGTTTGCATCTTATGATGATGCATTGTTATATGAAAAAAGAAAAAAGTTAGAATTGAATGCTACAGAGAATTATATTAAAAAATATAAAATAACGATTGATGAGGTATTTTTAGAATGGTTAGAATTAGAAGCTAAATATTATTATCAGGATAATACTATTATTGATTATACTAATCGTTATCAAAAACATATAAAAGATAGATTAGGACATATTTTAATATCAGAAACTAATTATAAAGTGTTTCAATCTTATTTTAATAGTAATTCTAATATTGGTATAAATACTAATTATAAATTAAAAGATGTACTAAACGTAATTTTAAATTTTGTAATTAAATGCAATTATATTGAACAAAATCCCTTACGTTTAGTACATATTACCGGAAAAAATAAATCTAGATCTAAAAACAATCTAGTATATAAAGATGAAGATTTCTTTAGAATAATTGATGAATTACAAAAAACAGCAACTGTTAAAAGAAATGCTTATGTTATTGCTTTATATATAGGTAGATATACCGGTCTTAGAATATCAGAAGTATTTGCTTTAGATAAAGATGATTTTGATTTTGATAATCAGTTAATTTATATTTCTAAAAAAATGATTTACGCTAATAAAACAAGAAAAGAATTAATTGTATCCAAAAAAATGAAAACAAAATCATCAAAATCAATATTACCACTTCATCAAGATTTACATGATATACTAATAAAATGGTTTAAAGTTCATCGTTATCAACATGTTATAAGTGATGAAAATGGTCAATATTTAAATCCTAAACAATTAGAATATACACTATGGAAAATATCAAAAGATCTAGATATCCATTTTCATTTCCATATGTTAAGACATACTCTAGCTACAAGATTAGTAAATAGTGGTGCAGAACTAAAAGCAACTCAAGAAATATTAAGACATTCTAATATTACGACTACTATGAATATCTATACACATGTAAATGAAGCAAATAAGAAACAAGCACTATATCAAGTCTTTCCCAAGACAAATAAATAAGCCTGGTATAATCTTACTTGTAAATATATAGAGTAATCGAAGGGAGAGAAATATATGAAGATGAAATATGAAAGTCCAATAATAACAGTAGAAGAATTTACAGTTAATAGAGCGATTGCTGCATGTGGTGATGAAACGAGTAGACCGATTATATTTGATTGTATGATTGGTGATCAAAGAGATACTACAAGTGTACTTACAACTAGTTGTAGTAGAAAAGCAGGGACAACAGAATTAAAAACAGCGCAAACAAGCGGGTCTCATGATCATTCTAATTATACTGGAGGAACATGGAGTACGTCGAGAGATACATGCACATATTATGCTCCATCTGATGCAATTGGGTTAGTTTATTTTTGTTCAGCTAGTAATGGAGCAAATTGCTTTACTGAACGAAACGGTATGCTTGTACATACTGGAAGACATAGTGGTCAATATCATGTTCAGGTTGCACCTTTATATGGAACTAGTGTTGAAGATGTAAACGTAGGAAGCTAATAAAATAAAATATATGAAATAAACAATGAAAGGAGGGTAGCCTGACTACCTTTCTTTTTATTGTATTATGCATGATGAGAAATGAGGTGTGAAGTAATATGAATATGGCTGATGAATTTCAAGAGTCTTATAATGAGTTTTTGTTTAGAAAAGCAGATTCTATGAATTTGCCTTTAATGGGTACGATTGAATTGACACCAGCTTGTAATTTAAATTGTAAAATGTGTTATATTCACCAAAATCAGGAATCAGTTCTTGCACATGGTGGCTTAAAATCTATTGATTTTTGGGAAAATGTGATTGATCAGGCAATAGAAGCTGGAATGCTATTTTGTCTTCTTACAGGCGGTGAGATTTTTACTTATCCTGGTTTTCGTAAATTATATACAAAATTGAAACAAAAAGGAATCCATATTGTACTCAATACTAATGGAACAATGTTAAATCGTGATACAGTAGAGTGGCTAGCAAAGGATCCGCCACGCCGTTTGAATATATCTCTTTATGGGGCATCATCAAAAACTTATGAACGCTTAACTGGAAGAAGTGACGGATATAATCGGGTAATAGAGGCATTTTCGCTTTTAAAAGAATATAACGTTCCATTTCGTGTTCACGGGGTTCTTGTTCCTTCTATGATGGAAGATTATGATAAAATCAAAGAAATTTGTAATCATTTTCGGGTTCCAATACAACTTTCTTATTATATGTTTCCACCTCTACGAAAAGAATCCAAAAAACCTGTAGATCAGGAACGTTTTACTCCTGAAGAGATGGCAAAAGTAGCATTACGTTACCGCAAAGATCAAAGTGGTGGGGATAAAAAAGTTTGGCGTGACTTTTTGGAAGCTGCTTGTAACGGCATAGAACATCCTGAAACTCAACGTCATTATGGTAATAGGCACATGCATTATCGTAGCGGAGTTAGTGCGTTTTGGATAAACTGGAAAGGTGAAGTGTCAGGATGCGGTGTAGCAGACGATGATATTCATAGTCTTGAAAAAGAAAGCTTTACAGATGCATGGAAAGCAATTTCACGCTATACAAAAGAAGTACAACTTTCAAAAAAGTGTAGCACCTGCCAATATCTAGGCATTTGTCCTGTTTGTGCTGCTGGAGCATATTGTGAAACTGGAGCAGTTGATGGTGAACCTGAATACTTGTGTGAATTTTGTCGCTATTATTCACGTCTTCTTCAAGAAAAACTTAAACAGCTAAAAAAAGCGGAGGAATCACTATGAACACTGAAGCCTGGTATCAAATCGCTGATGTTGTATTGCACGTGGTTTTTGATTTTGTTTTTCCAGCAAAAAATAGTTATATGAGAGATTTTCTTGTAGAACCATGTGAAGCTAATTATACATTGAAGTTTTGTAAGACTGACAATATTCCTTCTTTTTTGGAGAAATTTCCTATTTTTGTTGGTGAAATTGCCAAATTCCACTACTATAAAAATCATGAAGGAACGGTAGCCTGTTTTCATATTCACGATGGATATTATCATGCAGTTACTATTTTGGAAACAAATAGTGGGATTTGCTATTATCTAAGTGTGGAATGGTTGAAAGAGGAAATAGATAGAGGAAACCATCTAGAAAACTTTTTTTGTATTGAAAATTTGTTAATGAAATTTGATGCTATGATCTTACATAGTTGTCATATACAAAAGTCTAGACAAGCGATTCTTTTTACCGCTCCTTCTGGAACAGGTAAATCAACGCAAGTAGAGTTGTGGCGAGTTCATAGAAGTGCAGAAATTATTAATGGTGATCGTACAATTATCCGTAAAAAAAATGGCATTTGGTATGCTTATGGTGCACCCTTTTGCGGTACTTCTAATATTCACCTAAATCGACAGGCACCAATCAAGGCTATTGTTGTTTTAAAACAGGCACCAGAAGATCACGTAGAAAGAATTTATGGTCATCAAGCCTTTTTATCGATATACAGCGAATTAACAGTTAATAGTTGGGATGAATTATTTGTTCAAAATGCCTTGAATTGGGTCACAGAATTATTGGAAGATATAAAAATCTATCGTTTTTTATGCACAAAGAATCCAGAAGCAGTAGATACATTAGAGAGTGTTTTATATGAAAGAATTGCATTGGAATCTATGTAAAAGAAAGTGAAATATAAACAGTATGAGGAGAGAAGTAGAAAATCATGAAAAGAAACAAAAATTTTATTCTCCGAAAGATTGCTGGAGAATCGATTATTGTTCCAACAGGTGAAGCAACCACAAAATTTAATGGACTATTTTCACCTAATCCAACTGCGACATTTGTTTGGGAACATATTGAAGAAGTGGCTAATTTAGAAGAAATGATTCAGCTTGTATTAGAACATTTTGATATAGATGAAAAAACAGCTAGAACCGATATTGAGGGATTTATTAAAGAACTCAAATTAGTTGGATTTGTAGAAGAATAAAAAGTGTAAAACAAAAAGAACAAAATAATATTAGAAAAGATTGCCATTGTCTAAAAAAGGATATTCATATCATTATGTTTTAATTAAATTATAACTAAATTGAATCAAGAGAGTATTAGAATTATTAAACTGCATATTAAGCATTTTTTAATTTATATAATGTGTCTAAATCAAGTAGACTTATTTTATACTTCAATTGTTGGATTTAAAAGATTTATCATTTTTAATTAGAGGTTATTATGGAAAAACATATTAAAGAAGTGGATATAAATGAATATTTACCAGTATTAATAGATATAGTAAACTCTGGAAAAGATGTTAGTTTATTGATTTCAGGTAACTCTATGAGTCCATTTTTGATTCATCATCGCGATTCAATTATTATTTCAAAGCCAGATAAACCATTTAAAAGAGGTGACATGGTATTTTTTCAAAGATTAACCGGACAATATGTAATGCATCGGATTCATCATATTGATAAAAAAGGAAAATTATATATTGTTGGTGACAATCAAACAGTAATAGAAGGACCTGTTGATTCTAAACAAGTATTTGGCATTATAAATAAAGTAATTCGAAAGGGAAAAGTACTTGAAAAGAAAAATTTTTGGTGGTTTTTCTTTGAAAAAATTTGGATAAGAGTAATTCCATTACGTAGAATGATTCAAAGAATGTACACATATATTAAAAATATTAGAAAGTAATTACAAAAATAAACAATGGATTTCCATAATATTCTAGTAAAGTTTATAAAGCTTTGTGATATTTAATAAGAAGTATTATTTTAGTGTAAACGTTGTTGTTTATATTGAGTTTTTTATTTTATTAACTAATCAAAACTGTCATTTATTATAATTGAATATAATGAAATTAAATAGATTATTAATTATATTGAGTTAGTATATTAACTCATCTATAAATAAAAAAGAATTGAATTAAAAACAGCCTTTTGGCTGTTTTTAACTACTTTGCCGTTTTGACTTTTTTCTTTAACTCATCTAATGTTATCTCTTTCAATATTTCTTCTGTGACCTTTTCTAATTGTTTTTCTGTTAAGCTTTCTAACCATTTACTTTCATCCTGCCCATATTTTGTCATGATCAGTTTTTGTAACATACTTTCCTGCATTGCTCGTTTACCTGATGCTTCTCCCTTAACATAACCATTATCATAACTTTCTTTTAACAGTGCTTTTTCTCGCATCCGAGCACTTTCTCTTGCAAAGGCTAAATCCCACATCTTGGTATCCTTTGTAAACTTTTCATGCATTTCCACCACCTGCTTTATTAAATCGTTTTCTTCCTCTTTGATTATACCATCATATTCATTGCTTTTAAGCAGATAAAAGTTTGTTTGATTCTTCTTCCTTCTTTCTTTTAAAATATTTTCAATATTTTTATGCTTTTGATAAAGTATGCTATTCTTTTAAATATTGAAGATTTTTACCAATACTATATAGAACCTCAAAATGATAAAGCTCCCCCATAAATAAACCTTTACCATTATCTATTTTTCTAATCGATAATAAACTATGCTAAATAGTGATATTTCTATCTAAAATATAATTATCATTATAGATTTTTTAGTCTATAATTTTTTTAGTTAGCATAGATTGACAATAATTAAAATGTTGCTGATTAAAATAATCTTTAGTTAAACAGCCATATTCACCAAAACTCTTTAATAAATATTGATCATCATCAATTATAATATAATGATCAATATCTTGATGATTTGCTAAATACTTATTAATACACTTTTCTTTATTTAAATCCTCATTAATAACATCAATAATATACATATCTAAATCATAAAGCCTGAATAAAGCTTTTATTTGATCAAATGTATTATATTTTCCCCAAGCAGAATGTAATACGATTTTACTATTTGTATTTTCAATTAATTCTCTTAAATAACCTAAAGCAATATAAGACCAATCATAATAAGCTGCTGCTAAATCATATTTATCAAATGTTAAATAGATATCATCATTATATTTTTCCGATAAATATTTTGCAGTTGCATCCATATCGTGAGCAAATCTTCGCTCAAATAATGGTGGTTGAATTACTCCATCAATATCTAAAAAAATGATATTATTGTATTTGCTGTTTTTAATTCTAAAATCCTCTCTACTCCTAGCCTGATTAATAAACTGATTTGATTTGTGCATAAAAATTTCCTCCTAATTATTTTTTCTTTATTTATTATCTCATTTATAAAATAAAAATTCATTGAATTATAAATTCAATATCTAGTAAAGTAAAAACAGCCAATTTGGCTGTTTTTACTTAGTTTCTACTTTTCTTTTTAGCTCATCTAATGTTATTTCTTTCAATATTTCTTCTGTGACCTTTTCTAACTGTTTTTCTGTTAAGCTTTCTAACCATTTGCTTTCATCCTGTCCATATTTTGCCATGATCTGTTTTTGTAACATACTTTCCTGCATTGCTCGTTTACCATTATCATAACTTTCTTTTAACAGTGCTTTTTCTCGCATTCGAGCACTTTCTCTTGCAAATGCTAAATCCCACATCTTGGTATCCTTTGTAAACTTTTCATGCATTTCTACCACCTGCTTTATTAAATCGTTTTCTTCCTCTTTGATTATAC
>NZ_JAGHEW010000235.1 GCF_017889095.1 Thomasclavelia sp.
ATCCAATTTACCTTCAACGACACTTCCGTAAGCATAACGGTTTGGATTAGCTTTTAAATCAGCTAATTCAGCTACGACTGTCAATGTTTCTAATAAATTATCAATTCCAATACCTTTTTTAGCTGAAATTTCGCAATAAACAGTATCGCCACCCCATTCTTCAGGCAATAATCCTTGTTCAGCCATTTCTCCTTTAATTCGTTCAGGATCCGCACCGTCTTTGTCAATTTTATTAACAGCTACGACAATTGGCACATTGGCCGCTTTAGCATGGTCGATTGCTTCTTTAGTTTGAGGCATGACACCATCATCAGCTGCCACAACAATAACGACAATATCAGTAACCTGTGCCCCACGAGCTCGCATTGCAGTAAAAGCTTCATGACCTGGAGTATCTAAGAAAGTAACTTTTTTTCCATTAACATCAACCTGGTAAGCTCCAATATGCTGGGTAATCCCACCAAATTCACCTTCAACGATCGTTGATTTTCTAATAGTATCAAGTAAAGTTGTTTTTCCATGGTCAACATGACCCATGATCGTTACAACAGGACTGCGAGGCTGTAAATCTTTTTCATCATCTTGAACTTCTAATTCTTCAAAGTTAACCTCACTTACTTCAACATGTTTTTCAACATCATAACCATATTCTAAACAAATTAATTCTACTTGTTCATCAGTTAATGAGGAATTAATAGTAACCATCATTCCAAGTAAAAATAATACTTTAATTACATTTGCAGGGGTCTGACCAATTTTTTCAGCTAATTGACCTACAGTGATTCCTTCTTCATAAACGATAACACCATCTTTTGCTACTGTTTCTTCTTTTTTAGTAGGAAAATTAGATTTTAATTGTTTCTTTTTAGGCGCACCTTTTTTATTTTTATTATGTTTATTTTGCTTTGCCATACATTCACCCTCCTATCTTATTTTTTAATATCTCAGCAAATCCAGCATCCTGGATACCTAAAGCAACACGGTTGTGTTTACCAATTGCTTTAGACAGTTCATTAATATTACTAGTAACAACATAATCGATACTGTAACTAGTACATTTATCGATTATTTTCTTTTTACTGTTATCACTGGCATCGCTAGCGATAACTACTAAAAAAACTTTCTTACTTCGAATCTTGGTTAATAATGTTTCCCCAGTAACAATTTTTCGTGCTCTTGCAGCTAAACCTAAAACATTAAAGAAATTATTCATTGGCATATTTTTCCAATTCTTCAAAGATTTCATCAGGTATTTCTACCTGCAAAGCACGAGCAAGTAATTTTTTTTGTTTAGCCTTGTTAAAAGCTTCATGACTTCTTTTTAAATAAGCACCGCGACCGTTCATTTTTCCAGTTGGATCAACAAACACTTCACCTTCTTTATTTCGAACAACCCGGATCAACTGCTGTTTTGGCAGCTGTTCACCGGTTGCTAAACATCTTCTTAAAGGAATTTTACGCAATTTTATCACTCCTTATTTATCATCATAATATTCATCATATTGATCATAATCGATTTCTTCATCATACTTGCTGTATTCATCATCTTCAAAATCATCGAAGTCATCATCATAATGATCGTAATTTGTTTCTGGCATAGGGTCAGTTTCGTTTGAATTTACTGTATCTAATGCTTCAACAGTTTCTTCATCACTAGTTTCTTCTAACATTTCTTGAGCAAATTCTTTTTCAAAATCATCATCAACTAATGGTTCTTCTACTGATTTAGTTTCTTTTAATTCATCAATTAAACCTAATTCTATTGCTTCGCTATAAGATTTAATATCAATCTTCCATCCTGTCAATTTAACTGCTAAACGAGCATTTTGTCCGCGCTTACCAATTGCAAGTGATAATTGATCATCTGGAACGATTACTAATGCACTATGTTTTTCTTCATCGATAGCAACATGTTTTACTTCAGAAGGAGATAATGCATTAGAAATAAAGATAACGGGATCACTATTCCATAAAATAATATCAATCATTTCACCATTTAATTCATCAACAACATTTTTTACTCTAGTACCTTTAGGTCCTACACATGAACCAATTGGATCAATATTTTCATTGCTTGTATAAACGGCCATTTTACTACGATCCCCAGCTTCTCTAGAAACTGCTTTGATTTCTACTGTTCCATCATAAACTTCAGGAACTTCTAGTTCAAATAAACGTTTAACAAAATTAGGTTCAACACGACTAACAACAATTTGTGTCCCTTTAGTACCACGATCAACATCGCTGACGTATACTTTTAAATGTTGTCCTTCAATTAGTTTTTCATTAGGAATTTGTTTATTAGCTGCTAAAAAAGCACCTGTTTTACCAATATTGATAATCGCAAAATTTGGTTCTACCCGATCAACGATACCAGTAATAATATCATCTTTTTTATCCGCAAATTCATTATACAGTGTTTCTTTTTCAGTTTCGCGAATTTTTTGTCTAAACAACTGTTTAGTTTGAATTGCTGCTAAACGACCAATATGTTCAACATCAGCTTCAGTTTCTACAACATCACCTATTTGATATTTAGGATTAATTGCTTGTGCTTCTTCTAAAGATAATTCAATATCTTCGTCTTCTAGATCATCGACAACTGTTCTTAATTCAAACAATCTAAACTTACCAGTTTTTTCATTAATTTCAACACGGACATTTGCATCAGGACTCAAATAATTTTTTTTGTATGCTTTTGCAATTGATTCTTTAAGCATATCTAAAAAAACGTCTTTTTCAATTCCTTTTTCTTCAATCAATGTATTTAATGCATCCATGAATTTCTTTCCTGCCACTTTTTATTTCCTCCTAAAATTTAACAGCTAGTCTTATAAATTTAATATTGTCATAATCAATTTTGATCGTCTTTTTAATATTCTTAACCAAATATTCAAATTCAATCGTTTTATCTTCAATTCCTTTAATAAAACCTTCTACTTCGTCTAAACCAGCAGTTGGATTATAAAATTTAGCATAAACATATTTACCAATTGCTTCATTTACCTGCTCAAAAGTTTTTAGCGGTTTTTCAACTCCTGGTGAAGAAACTTCTAAATAATATTCACCTTTGATTGGATCAGTTTCATCTAATTTGTTACTGATTGCTTCGCTTACTGCAACACAAGTATCCATATCTAGTGATCCAGTATTTTTTTCAACGAAAATCCTTAAATACCATTCCCCGTTTTCTTGAACATATTCAATGTCATCTAAATATACATCATGTTCTTGTAAAATTGGTTCAATAATTGTTTTAATGTTTTGCAAAAGTTCCATTTTTTCACCTCAATTCAACAATAAAGAGTGGGTTCCCCCACTCCGCTTCGCTATGAAACTATAGTTATAATAACACACTTTATTAGTCAATGCAATATTTAAAAAAGCGAAAGCTGATTTCTTTCTTGCATTCCATCAAAAACACCCATTTTTGATAATGTTTTAATATGTGAGTTATTTAGTTTGGTCCGTTTTACCACATCTTCTTTTGACAAAAATGGACCGTTTTTACGAGCTTCCACGACCGTACTAGCCACCGCATCACCTAAAGCATCGATAGCGCTAAATGGTGGAATTAATCCTTTTTCATCATTAGGATCTAGGATGAATTTATTAGCTTCAGAGTATTCTAAACTAATTGGACTAAAATGGTAACCGCGTTCAATCATTTCTAAAGCAATTTCAAAGACGTCCCATAAGCCTTCATCTTTATTTGAAGCACTGTGTTCTTGACGTAATCGCGTGATTTCTTCACGGCGAGCCATGATCGCATCTTTACCTTTGATCAAGGTTTCAATATCATAAAAATCACAGCGAGTTGAAAAATAGACTGCATAATATTCTCGCGGGTAATATACTTTCCACCAGGCAACCCGAATTGCCGATAATACATAGGCAACGGCATGCGCTTTTGGGAACATGTATTTGATCTTTTTACAAGAATCAATATACCATTGTGGAACATTATGTTTTTTCATTAACTCTTCATATTTTTTTTCTGGAAAAACTGCTGGTGATTTTCCTTTACGAACACATTCCATGATATCAAAAGCATCTTTATTTGGTAAACCTTTTTCAATCAAATAAACCATGATATCATCACGACACCCAATTACTTCAGAAAGTGTACAAGTTCCGGATTTGATCAATGATTCGGCGTTACCTAAATATACATCTGTCCCATGTGATAATCCTGATATAATCACCAGATCATTAAAAGTTTTCGGTTTCGTTTGATCTAACATGCCCCGAACAAAATTCGTTCCAAATTCTGGTAATCCTAAAGCCCCGTTTTTACAGCCAATAAAATCTAAATTACAGCCAAGAGCTTCACTGCTAGTAAATAAACTCATTACTTTTTTATCGTTAGTTGGAATTGTTTTAGGATCAACGCCCGTAAGATCTTGAAGCAATCTAATTACGGTTGGATCGACATGACCTAAAATATCAAATTTCAACACATTATCATGAATCGCATGGAAATCGAAGTGAGTCGTTC
Organism: Thomasclavelia sp.; assembly: GCF_017889095.1. Classification (GTDB taxonomy): domain Bacteria; phylum Bacillota_I; class Bacilli_A; order Erysipelotrichales; family Coprobacillaceae; genus Thomasclavelia. Next base: position 4,499 of record NZ_JAGHEW010000235.1, read on the forward strand.
GCCATGTGGCCGTTAGATCATCAGCGGGATATTGATATGGTGTAAAATCAAAAACATCCATATCCCCAGGAATAACAATGATTCCACCAGGATGTTGTCCAGTTGTTCGTTTGACACCACCACAGCCAGCAGCAATTCTTTCTAATTCAGCTGAACGAATTGTATTTTCCGTTCCCATTAATTCAGCATACCCTTTTGCATATCCATAAGCAGTTTTTTCAGCGACAGTAGAAATTGTTCCGGCTCTAAAAACGTGATCTTCACCAAAAATTTCTTTAGTAAAAGCATGAGCTTTTGCCTGGTATTCACCCGAAAAGTTTAAGTCGATATCGGGTACTTTATCGGCATTAAATCCTAAGAAAGTTTCAAACGGAATATTATGTCCTTCTCCTTTCATAATGGCACCACATTTGGGACAAGCTTTATCCTCTAGATCATAACCATCACTAACGACTCCTTCTTCTAAAAACTCACTATGATGACATTTAGGACAGATATAATGTGGTGGTAAAGGATTTACTTCAGTAATTCCTGACATCGTTGCTACAAACGAAGAACCGACTGAACCACGGGAACCAACTAGATACCCATCATCATTTGATTTTTTTACTAATAAATGGGAAATGTAGTAAATTACCCCAAAACCATGTTTAATAATATTGCTCAATTCTTTTTCTAATCGTTTTTCAACGATCGTTGGTAAAGGATTACCATATTTTTGATAAGCTGTATCGTAACAAATCTTTTTCAAATTATCATCAGCACCCGGGATTTTCGGTGTAAATAATTTATCATGAACCGGTTCGATTTCTTCAACCATATCAGCAATTTTATTAGTATTTAAAACAACATACTGATATACTTCATCTTCAGGTAAATATGGATAACATTGTAACATTTCATCAGTAGTTCTAAAATATTGAGTAGGATTAAAAGCTTTTGGGTCATGGCGATTACATAATGGATGCGCCCGATGACCAATTCCAATCGTTGGATTAGAGATAAAGACATCTCTAAAAATTTTATCTTTAGGATCTAAAAAATGAACATCGCCAGTAGCAACAATTAATTTATCTAATTTTTTAGCGCAGGCAACAATTCGTTTTAATGATTTGATTAATTCATCATTATTCTCTAATTTACCACGATCGATCAAATGATAATAATCATCTAATGGTTGAATTTCAACATAGTCGTAAAAATCCATTGCTTTTTCTAATTTATCATCCGATAAATTTAAGGCAGCTTCAAAAACATCGCTATTATAACAGCTTGTCCCGTATAACAATCCTTCCCGGTAATATTCTAGTCTTTCTTTAGGTACTCTCGAGCTGCCATGAAAATAAATCGTATTCGATTCACTAACGATCCTAAACATATTTTTTAGTCCCGTTTTATTTAAAGCTAAAGCTGTCATATGATAAGGGTAAACAATTTTATAAATATCATCACCAGTTAATTTACATAGATCTAATAAATTATATTTACCACTTTGCATGATTTGATGAAGCATCATCGTAAAGACATCAGCAAGTACCTGAGCATCGTAATCAGCGCGATGAGCTACTTCATCATCATAATTGACTCGATACAAACGGCAAACATTTCCTAAACGATATGATTTTAATGGTTTTAAGATAGCTCTGGCAAGGGCAAGGGAATCAATTACTGGATTCGTAATTTCTTTCATTTGATTTCGTCGTAAATTTTCATTTAAGAATCCAATATCAAAGTTAGCGTTATGAGCAACTAAAATACAGTCATCAAAAAAATCAATTATTTTTGGTAAAACTTGATCAATCGTCGGCTGGTCTTTAACCATATCATTAGTAATATTAGTTAAATTACTAATTCTTGATGAAATTGTTTTTTGCGGATTAATAAAAGTTTGCATTCGATCGATTACTTCACCATTTTTTATCTTAACCGCTCCAAATTCGGTAATTCCATCATGAATTACGGATAACCCGGTTGTTTCTAAGTCGAATGATACATAAGTAGCATCTTCAATTGAACGGTCAACTCGGTTAAAAACAATATTCAATACAGGAACAACCATATTAAATTCACTTCCATAAATCATTTTAATTCCCGCTTTTTTTGAAGCAATTTGAGCTTGAGGATAAGCCTGAACATTTTGATGGTCGGTAATTGCAATTGCTTTATGACCCCATGAAGCAGCTGTTTGAACATATTGACTAACAGTACTAATTCCATCCATCGTTGACATTTTCGAATGCATGTGTAATTCAACTCGTTTTTGTTCAGCTTTGTCTTGCCTTGGTGCTGGTCCTTTGATTATTTCGACTAGACGAGCCATCATAACTGTTTCTTTAGAATAACTGTCAAACCTGACTTCTCCCTGGACCTTGACCCAAACACCGCCTTTACCAATTAATTTTAATTCTTCTAAAGTATTTTTAGTATTGTTTTCAAATCTTTTAACAATAATTGAATCGGTATAATCAGTGACCCACAAACTTTGAATATGTTTGCCAGATTTGATTTTAATTAAATCGGTTTTAAAAACATAACCAGTGATGACAATATTATTTTCCATTGTCTGATTAGTAATTTCTTCAATTTTCAAAGTAACCGCATTTTTTTGACTTCGATTATTACGATAATAATTATTTTCAGTTTTAGTAACAGCTGGTTTACTTTCTTTAGGTTTTTCAATTACCGGTAATTCAGGATTTTCCATTTCTGCCTGAATATTTTTGAATACTTTATTATTTTCATCAATATAATATTCGAAGTTTTTTTCAATCCCGATTTGTTCAAACATTTTAATAATTTGTTCATTTAATTGTTTCAACTGTTCTAATTGAATTTCATTGCATGTTTCTACTTTAATTTTAGTCCCCAGTTTAAAACTGGCGGTTGTTAAAGTAGCAAATACTGGGTATTCTTGCTTTAGTTGTTCTAAAATATAGCCAACATATAATTCTAATTCATGTAGATCATAATCATGATTAGTATAATGCAGATGATAAGAAATAGGATAAGGAAAATGTTCCTGGTTTCTAATCAATAATTGATATTGTTCAAACGGTAGCAGCTGATCAAATTCTAAATAAAAAATATAACTGTTATCTTTTTTGACAACTACACGTGTGATCGTTCCGTTTTTTAATTCGTTTGCTTCTTGTTCTATTTTTAAGTTTTCTAAAAGGATTAATAACTTGTCTTTCATTTAATCACCTTAACTTTCATAAAATCAATTATAACATAATAAAAAGGGAAAATTAATTCCCGTTAACTAAATATTCTTGAAACATCGTTGATCGTTACATAGATTAATAGACCAAATACCAGTGCTAAACCAGCTAGCTGTAATGCATAACGCAATTTCATTGGTAACTCGCGGCCAATCATTTTTTCAACTAAAGTAAAAATTACCTGACAGCCATCTAAACCTGGAATTGGTAATAAATTGAAAATACCAACATTAGTGGAAATCATCGCTAAAAAGAGCAAGAGCTGACTAATAGAACCGGTAGCTGTAATTTGTGCAGTAGCACTATAAATTCCTGCTGGACCCGATAGCTGACCAATTGTATTAGCAGTATCCGAAAATAATTTCCCTAAAGTCGTAAAGATCAACAATGATAAAGTTTTAAACTGTGCTAAAGCATAGTTGATAGCTTCAAAGAAACTTAACTGTCTAGTAGCTGCGGTTACACCTAGCAAGTAAACTTGGTTTTCATCGCTATATTTAGCCATAACTTGTTTTGTCTGAGTTTTTCCATTACGAACTAATTCTACTTCAACATTGATTGTATCACCATTAATTTCAATTTCTTGCAGTGTTTCACGAATATCGTTATATGAACCAATCAAATGATCTTCACCGTTATAACTGATTTTAGTAATTCGATCACCAGCTTCAATTCCAGCCATCATTGCTGGTCCATCATCAACAACCGAACCGATTACAGGCGTATTATCTTGAACTTCGATAAAACAATAAACACCGATTAAAATTACAATTGATAAAACAAAGTTCATAAAGACACCAGCTAGAAAAACAACTACTCTTTTCCAGCAGCTGATCCCATTGATTGTTCGTTCAAATGGGACATCTTTAAATTCTTCAATGTCATTATCAGCTTCACCAGCCATCGAAACAAAACCGCCAATTGGTAAAGCCCGAACTTCATATTCAGTTTCACCAACTTTTTTTGAAAATAATTTTGGTCCCATTCCAATTGAAAATTCACTGCAATAGACACCGAATGATTTTGCGGTAATAAAATGACCAAATTCATGAATTAATACCACAATTCCTAAAATTAAAATAAATACAATTATTGTAATTAATGTCTGCATTAATCTTCTCCTATCTGTTTTAAAACATACTGACGTGCCCAGGCATCAGTTTCAATTAATTGTGCTAAAGTTGGATTGGCAATAACTTGGTGAGCGGCTAATGCTTTAGCTACTAATTCTTCAATTTGTAGAAACTCAATTTTGTTGTTTCTAAACAATTCATTAGCCTGTTCATTAGCACCATTTAAAACACAAGGCATACTGCCACCGGTAATTCCGGCATCATAAGCCATTTTTAATGCTCTAAAACGGTTGAAATCAGGCTTTTTAAAAGTCAAGGTAGCAATTTTTGCTAGATCTAAGCTTTCACCACCACATAAAACATCGCGATTAGGATAAGTAAGAGCATATTGAATTGGTAAACGCATATCAGGATTACCTAATTGCCCGATAACTGATGTATCAACAAACTCGACCATTGAATGAATAATACTTTCAGGATGAATCAATACATCAATTTGGTCATAAGAAACATCAAATAACCATTTAGCTTCAATTACTTCTAATCCTTTATTAAATAAAGTTGCACTATCAATCGTAATTTTAGCACCCATTGACCAGTTTGGATGATTTAATGCTTCTTGAACACTGACCCCTACTAATTCCTCACGTGTTTTATCACGGAAACTGCCACCACTAGCAGTTAAAATGATCCGTTTAATTTGTTTATGCTGTTCACCGTTAAGTGATTGGAAAATGGCAGAATGTTCACTATCTACTGGTAGTAACTTAACATTATTTTCTTTTACCAGTTTAGTAATTATATGCCCGGCAACCACTAAAGTTTCCTTATTTGCAAGCGCAATATCTTTTTTTGCTTTAATTGCTTCAATAGTTGGTACTAATCCCGCAAACCCGACAATGGCATTTAAGACAATGTCAACTTGATCGATTGTAGCGATCTCTACCAAGCCAGCTTCGCCATAGCAAACTTTGATGTTTGGATATTTGTTTGTTAGATAAAGGGCATCTTCCTTCTTTACGACACAAACATACGAAACAGGAATAGTTGCCAAAATTTCTTCAACTTTACTTATATTATAACCAGCTGACAATGCTACAACTTGAAATTGATCAGGATGATTTTTAACAACATCAACTGTTTGCATCCCAATCGATCCGGTAGCTCCTAAAATTGTAATTTTTTTCATCATTATAACCTCACCATTACTAAAAAGAAACTAAATACAACTGCATTAAAAACAATACTATCGATTCGATCTAAAATACCACCATGCCCTGGCAATAAATTAGAATAATCTTTGACTCCAAAGTGGCGTTTGACTGCACTAAAAACCAAATCACCAATCTGTCCTGTCATTGTAAGAACAAGAAAAGCACCAATCAAAATAATATTTTCAGTTAACAGTCCTAAATAGCTAGCATAACATGTTGCTAATATAGTCCCTAAAAATACACCGCCAATTGAACCTTCAATTGTTTTTTTAGGAGAAAGCCGGGGAATTAATTTATGTTTACCAAAGAAAACTCCAGTAAAATAAGCTCCAGTATCACTGCCATACGTTGCCAGTGCTAATAATAAGACATATTGAAAACCATAAACATCTCTTAATACCATCAAAGCATGTAAGCCGGCATTGATCAAAACACCCATGGTAAAAATATAACCCGTTCTTTCAATTGTCAATGTTTCATCAAAAATCGTTGCTGCAAATAAAATTACCATATAAAGCAAGATTCCATAAGAAGCTAGAAATAAATCATTAAGATCTAATAAAAAACCATAAACGAAAAATAATAAAACAATTGGGTATATATATAACTTGATTTTAGGACGAACACAAATATGCAGCATTTCATATACTGACAAAGCTAATATTATCCCAATTAAAATTTTAAAATAAATGCCACCAAATACTACACAAGGAATGGCTACAAGCATTAAACAAATTGCGGTTATGATTCTCTCTTTCATTATTTTAACCCTCCAAAACGACGATCTCTATTTTGATATAACCAAATAGCTTTTTTTAATTCTTGATCATTGAAATCAGGCCAAAATACATCAGTGAAAACAAATTCAGCATACGCCAACTGCCATAATAAAAAATTTGATAATCGCTGTTCACCACTTGTTCTAACCATTAAATCAACTTCAGGTAATTTTTTGGTCATCAATTCATTACTAAAAATTGTTTCATCAATTTGATTAACATCTATTTTACCATCTTGGACTTTTTGAGCGATTTTTTTAGTTGCCCAAACAATTTCATCACGACCACCATAGATAAAAGCAAAGCATAAAATCAAGCCAGTATTATTGCGTGTTTTATCAATTGCTCGATTGATTATTTCCTGTGTTTCTACTGGAGCCATATCTAAGTGACCAATTGTAGTGATTCTTACATTATTTTCCATTAGTTCTTTCATATAAGATTCAAAAAAATCTTTAGGTAATTTAAAAATATATTGAACTTCTTGATCAGGTCGAGCAAAATTTTCAGTCGAAAAGGCATAAACAGTCATTGCCTTAACCCCTAATTCATTACAGCTTAAGGCAATATCACGAATAGTCTTAGTTCCTTCATGATGCCCATAAGTACGTGGCATTTTTCTTTTTTTAGCCCAGCGCCCATTACCGTCCATGATAAAAGCAATATGTTTAGGAATATTATTTAAATCAATATCTTGATAAGTTTCCTCTTTTTTCCCTTTTTTTAAAAACATGTTATAATCCTCCTATATAGCTTGTCGAGATTATACCATAAAAAAGAATTAAAAAAAAGTCTTAGCATACTCATGATAAAAACCAAAAAGCGCCACGATGGCGCTTATTATTATACGGTCATTATATCTTTTTCTTTAGCTTTTCCAATTTCGTCAATTTCTTTAACATATTTATCAGTTAATTTTTGTACTCTTTCTTGACCATCTTTGACTTCATCTTCACGAGCATCACTTTTTTTGATTTCATCGTTTGCATCACGACGAATATTACGAACTGCTACTTTTGCATGTTCCGCAAATTTCCATACATTTTTAGCAAATTCACGACGTCTTTCTTCAGTTAAAGCAGGTACCATAATTCTAATTAATTCACCATCATTTTGCGGTGTCAACCCTAAACCAGCTTCATAAATACCATGTTCAATATCCTTGATACTTGAACGGTCGTATGGTTTAATCACTAACTGACGCCCTTCAACTACCGAAATCCCGGCAATTTGGTTTACTGGTGTTGGTGAACCATAATAATCAACCATAACACGATCTAACATATTTGGATTAGCACGGCCAGTTCTAATTGTTGATAAATCACGTTGAAATGCTTCAATTGCCTTTAACATTCTTTCACTAGTATCTTCTAAAATTAAATCTATCATATTATTTCCCTCCTGAAATTGTTGTTCCAATATCTTCACCATTGCATGCTCTTGCAATATTTCCATCTTCTTGCATATTGAACACACATAAGTCAATATTATTATCTTTGCATAAAGTAATTGCTGTTTGATCCATGATCTTTAGATCTTTTTGTAAAACATCAAAATATGAAATTGAATCAAAACGTTTAGCGTTTGGATCAATTTTTGGATCAGCTGAATAAACACCATCAACTCCATTTTTAGCCATTAAAATTACATCTGCATTAATTTCAGCAGCTCTTAATGCAGCTGTTGTATCAGTTGTAAAGAACGGACTACCAGTTCCAGCTCCAAAAATAACGATTCTTCCTTTTTCTAAATGACGAATTGCCCGACGACGAATATATGGTTCGGCTACTTGTCGCATTTCAATTGCCGTCAAAAGTCTTGTTGGAACACCAATTGTTTCTAAAGCGTTTTGAACCGCTAAGCCATTCATAACAGTGGCTAACATTCCCATATAGTCAGCACTAGAGCGATCCATACCCATATCAGCCCCAGTTTTACCACGCCATAAGTTTCCACCACCACAAACAATGGCAATTTCTACTCCTAACTCTTTAGCATCTTTGATTTGTCTTGCAATGTCAGCAACCGTATGTGCATTGATACCAGTCTTATCATCACCAGCTAAAGCTTCTCCACTTAATTTCAATAATACTCGATTATACTTCATATTAATCTCCTTGCTTAAAATTTAAAAAGAATTATGCTTTAAAACATCCCATTATAGTTATAATGACCCTTTTCTTAGAAAAATTTATCACATTTTTTAACAATAGTCAAGGTAAGCCACGTTGTGACGTTAATTATAAATCATTGACGGCAATAAAAAATCATCACTGGAAAGTGATGACTTTTATTTTAACCTTTCATTTGTGCAGCAACTTCTTCAGCAAAGTTTTCTTCACGTTTTTGCATTCCTTCACCAACTTGGAATCTAACCATTTCTAAAACTTTACCGTTACCTAAGAATTTAGCTACTGTTTCATCAGGATTTTTAATAAATTCTTGGTCAACTAAGCACATTTCTTTTAAGTTTTTATTTAATCTACCTTGAACCATTTTTTCAACAATATTTTCTGGTTTAGGTTTAGCAGCTTTTTCATTTTCAGCTAAAGCTTGTGCTTTTAATACTGATAATTCATGATCCAATACTTCTTGAGGGATAGCTGTTCTATCAATATAAGTTGGGTTACTAGCAGCAACATGCATAGCTACATCACGAGCTTTTTCAGCAGTTGTATTAGCAATTTTAACAACTGAAGTCATTTTTCCACCCATGTGTGAATATGCACCAAATTCTTCATCATCATTTTTAGTTAATACATTAAATCTTCTAAAGCTAATTTTTTCACCGATTTTACCACTTGCTTCAGCGATAACAGTTTCTAAGCTTTTACCATCAACATCGATAGCTAAGGCACCAGCTAAATCAGCAGGTTGATTATTAGCAACAGTTGTTGCGATTGTATTTACTAAAGCTTGGAATTCAGCGTTTTTAGCTACGAAATCTGTTTCAGAGTTAACTTCAACGATTGCAGCAACATTTCCATCAACAACAAATGCAGTTAAACCTTCAGCAGCAATACGATCAGCTTTTTTAGCTGCTTTAGCAATTCCTTTTTCTCTTAGCCAGTCAAATGATTTTTCGATGTCACCATCACAAGCTTCTAAAGCTTTTTTACAATCCATCATTCCAGCACCAGTTTTTTCACGTAATTCTTTTACTAAACTTGCAGTAATTTTCATTTTGTTTCTCCTTTATTATTTTATTTAAAAAGGGAAAGACTAGCTTTCCCTATAATTTATTATTCTTGAGTTCCAGCTGTTTCTTCTTTATTAGTTTTAGCGTTGTTTCTCTTAGGATTAGGTTTTCCACCTTTATTTCTAGGAGTTCTTCTTTGATTATTTTCAACAGAAGTAATAGCATCATTCATAGAT
>NZ_JAGHEW010000236.1 GCF_017889095.1 Thomasclavelia sp.
TAAATAAGGTTAAAGCAACCCCAGCAACGTCAAATCCCGGCCCTAAGTTAGCACTTGTTGCGGGTACTTTTACTTTTACTTTCATAAAATCCTCCTAGACTGCTTCAATTTCAGCTTTGATAAAATCAATAATTTCACTTTTATCAATTTTCTTTTTATGTAAAATTTCGCGATCTTTGATTCCTTGTAATGGTTTTGGAACCATAACTCCAGTTTTTTCATTTAATTTATCAATCGCACTATAAACATCTAACTCTTCACCGTAAATAGCCTGATATACTGATTCTGGGAATTTATATGGTGAAGCTGTTGCTAGTAAAACTGTTTTAGTATAGTCATTTGTTTTAGCCTGGTATTCTTTTAAGACCCCATAACCAACAGCAGTATGCGTATCTAATAAATATCCTGTTTCATTGTAACAAGCTTTAATTGTCGCTAACACTTGATCTTCATCTAAATATCCAGCTTTAAATTGTTCCTGAATTTTAACTAAAACATCTTGATCAACTTCATAAATACCATCTTGATTCAATTTATTCATATATTCACGAACACGATTTCCATCACCGCACATAAACCAGACTAATCTTTCTAGATTACTAGAAACTAAAATATCCATTGCCGGTGCATTAGTTTTATAGAAATCACGATTAGCATCATATTTACCAGTTGTAAAGAAATCCGTTAAAATGTTATTTTTATTAGAAGCACAGATAAACTTATCAATTGGCAGTCCCATTTGTTTAGCAAAATAGCCTGCTAGACAGTTACCAAAGTTTCCACTTGGAACACAGAAATTAATTTTATCACCAAGAACAATCTCTTTATTTCTAACTAATTCAAAATAACTATGGAAATAATAAACGATTTGTGGTATCAATCTACCGACATTAATTGAATTAGCTGATGATAAAAAGACATTATGTTTGTCACTAGCTGTTTTTAATTCTTTTGAAGCAAAGGCTTTTTTAACTGCTGTCTGGGCATCATCAAAGTTTCCATGAATTCCCACAACTTCAACATTATTTCCCGTTTGACTAACCATTTGCTGCTGTTGGATTGCTGAAACACCATCTAATGGATAAAATACCTTGATTGATGTTCCTGGTACATCTTTAAATCCTTCTAAAGCGGCCTTTCCAGTATCCCCACTAGTAGCTGCCAAGATCATTACTTGACGCTGTTCATTTAATTTATTTAATGATAATGTCATTAAATATGGTAATAATGATAATGCCATATCTTTAAATGCTGCTGTTTGACCATGGAATAATTCAGCGACATAAACATCACCAGCTTTTTTTACTGGCACTACTTCCTTAGGAAATAGTCCTTTACCATAAGCATTTAAACAAGCATCATGAATTAATTCTTTGCCATCTTCACCAACGAATGTTGTTAATACTTCAGTAGCTAGATCAACATAATTAAGTTTCATTAATGCTTCTAGATCCATTTTAGTAAAATCAAAATTAGGTACTAATAAACCACCATCATTACCAATTCCTTGGACAATTGCCTGATAAAAATTTATTTCTTCTTGTTGATTACGTGTGCTAATATATTTCTTTTCCATTGCTGATCCCCCTATGTGATTTAAATTATTGTATACAATTTATTTATAGAAGTCAATATCAACTTTTTTCAACTTATCAAATAACAATATTATTTTGATTATTGCGATTATTTTGGTAAACCGTTGACTATTGTATACAATCGTGGTAATATGTCATAAATCAAGGAATTTGGAGGATTCGATCATGTTATTAAAAGGCATAAAGTTGATAGTTATGAAATAATTCATTTCTAAAAATATGCCTTCTAATGCCTAATTGGTCCTGTAATTAATTAAAAAATGACAGACCTTTAATCAAAGGTCAATTTTTATTATATAAGGGGGAACAAAATGAAAATCGGAGTTGTTGGATTGGGTACTGTTGGTTTTGGGGTCGTTGAAATATTAACCAATGAAAAAAAACGACTTGAACAAGAAATCAATCAAGAAGTAGTTATTAAATATGGCTGTGGACTTGAAGAAGTTGATTTACCTGAAGGAATTATTTATACCAAAGATTTCCACGATGTTATCAACGATCCAGAAATTGATGTTGTCGTTGAATTGATCGGTGGAACCACTGTTGCTAAAGAAATTATCCTTGGTGCTATAAATAATGGTAAACATGTAGTTACTGCTAATAAAGCATTATTAGCCCATCATGGAAAAGAAATCTTTCTAGCAGCTAAAAAAAATCAAGTTCATATTTTCTATGAAGCAAGTGTTGGTGGCGGTATTCCTGTTTTAGTTAATCAAAAAGAAAACTTAATTGCTAATAATACTAAAGAAATTATTGGTATTTTAAATGGAACTACTAATTTCATCTTATCTTTGATGGAAACTGAAAATCTTGATTTTAATGAAGCTTTAACAATTGCTGATGGTCTTGGTTATGTTGAAGCTAATCCGGCATTAGATTTAGATGGAATTGATGCAGCTCATAAAATTTGTATTTTAGCTCAAAATGGCTTTAAGAAATTCATTGATTTTGGTAAAATCTCTGTTAGCGGTATTCGTAACGTTACTAAAGTTGATATGGATTATGCAAAAAAACTCGGATATCGTTTTAAACTAATTGCCCAGGCTAAAGAATTAAAAAATGGTATTGGTATTGATGTAGCCACAACCCTAGTTAATAAAAAGGAACTAGTCGCTAATGTCATGGATGCATATAATGTAATAGAGATCGATAATGATTATGTTGAAAACGTCATCTTCTATGGCAAAGGTGCCGGTCGCTATGTAACAGCTTCAGCAGTTGTTAGCGATATTATCAAAACTGCTCAAAAAGAACATTGGAATCATGACTATCAAGATTGTCAAAATATCTATCCAATTACTAAAGCAAAATATTATTTACGAACTGATCGACCAATTGATGTTGATTATGAATTATATTTTACCGAAAAACAAGACCATATCTATATAACTCATGAAATTGAACTAGATGAATTAACTACTAGTCTTGGCGATTTAGATTATACAATCTTTAAAGTGAGGGGATAAAATGAACATTATTGTCCAAAAATTTGGTGGAACTTCAACTCGTTCCAGAGAAACTCGTTCATTAATGTATAATAACATTATTCGTGAAATCAATAATGGTAATAAAGTTGTTGCCGTAGTTTCAGCAATGGGTCGCTACGATGATCCTTATGCAACTGATACTTTATTATCAATCGTTAATACTAAACAGTTAACTGATGAAGAAATCGATCGCCTAACTAGTATGGGAGAAACTATTTCGGTATTAGTCTGTAAAAGTGAAATGTCCTCTTTAGGCTATCATAGCGCTTCAACAACTAATGCTGAATTAGGAATTGTAACGGATTCAACTTTCAACAATGCTACGATCAACCATGTTGAAGGAAAGGAAATCATCAAAAAATTAGAATATGCTGATGTTGTTTTCTGTCCTGGTTTTCAAGGACATTCCATTCATGGTAAAATTACTACCTTAGGTCGTGGCGGCAGTGATCTTTCGGCAGTTGCCATCGGTGTAGCGGTTGATGCTAGTGAAGTCGAAATCTATAGTGATGTAAATGGTATCTATACTGCTGATCCACGGATTGTTCCTGATGCCATCAAACTTGATTACATCAGTTATGCCGAAATGCTGGAATTATCAAAAAACGGTGCTAAAGTTTTAAATCACCGTTGTGTTCAGTTAGCCGCTAGTCACAATATCGCAATTCATGCCCGTTCTTCATTTGAAGATATCAAAGGGACTTATGTTATAGGAGATGATCGGATCATGAAAGAAAATATCAATCAATTAATTATATCAGGAATTACCGGATCACAAAATGAAGCGCGTATCACTTTAGTTAAAGTTGATGCCACTAACAACAGTGCTGGTAGCCTATTTAAAAAAATATCGGATGCTGGGGTCAATGTTAATGTCTTCAATCAGGCCCTAGTTGGCGGGGGAAAAATGGATATCTCTTTAATTATCAGTGATGAAGACGTACCCGCTGTAATCGAAGTTTTAAATGAACTTAAATCACAATTAAACGCTAATCGAACAATTGTTCGCGGTAATATTGGTAAAGTATCTGTAATTGGCGTAGGCATAAAAAATAACCGTGGCATGTTCCAAAAAGCTTATAATACTTTAATGGAAAACGGTATTAATGTCGAAATGACATCATGTTCAGAAATCAATATTTCATGTTATATTGATCGTGATGAAGTTAGAAAAGCTCAAGTTTTATTACATGAAGCTTTTTTAGGTAAGAAAGGAAGGAAATAGAAAATGAAAAAATATAAAGTTGCTATCGTTGGAGCTACTGGAGCTGTTGGTAGAGAAATGTTACGCTGTATCTTTCAATTTAATTTTCCCTTTGAAAGTATCAAGTTATTAGCCTCTGCTCGTAGCGCTGGTAAAGTGATTGAATTTGAAGATCACAAATTTGTTGTTGAAGAATTAACTGAAAATAGTTTTGAAGGAGTTGAAGTAGCTTTCTGGTCTGCTGGTGGCAGCATTTCTGCTAAATACATGGAATATGCAGTTAAAGCTGGTTGTGTCAATATTGACAATACTTCACACTTTAGAATGGACCCTAATGTTCCTTTAGTTGTCCCTGAAGTTAATGGTTATGCTTTAAAAGATCATCAGGGTATTATTTCTTGTCCAAACTGTACAACAATCATGATGTGCAGTGCTCTTACAAGAATCAATGATGAATTCGATATTGAAAGAATTGTTGTTTCAACATACCAGGCGGTTTCTGGAGCTGGTGTTGCTGGAATGGAAGAATTATATCGTCAATCACAAGAAGTTTTAGATGGAAAAGAACCAGTTGCTAAAACTTTACCATGTGCTTCTGATGAAAAACATTTCCCAATTGCTTTTAACTGTATTCCACAAGTTGATAAATTTGACTTATCAAACGGTTACAGTAAAGAAGAAATGAAAATGGTTAATGAAACGAAAAAGATTTTCAACAAAGACATTGACGTCAATGCAACTTGTGTTCGTGTTCCGGTTTTAAGAGGACATAGTGAATCAATTTATATTGAAACAAAAAAACCAATTGATATCGATAAAGTTTTTGACTTATTGGCTCATAGTACTGGTATTGATTTATGTGACGATCTTGCTCATCAAATTTACCCAATGCCAATTAGCTTCATTGGTGATGAATTAACACATGTAGGACGGGTTAGAAAAGATTTAACCAAAGACAATGCTTTAAGTTTATGGATCACTGGTGATCAATTGATGAAAGGTGCTGCTTATAACTCTGTTGATATCGGTCTTAAAATGATTGAAATGAATTTGTTATAAAAATAAACCATGCGATTTGAAATGAACCCCGTTATTTGGACACCCGAATAAAGGAGGTTCATTTTTATTATGGCAAAACTGACAAGAGATCAAAAAATAGAATTATATGAAAAACGAAAACAGGGATGTACTGTATCATCATTA
>NZ_JAGHEW010000237.1 GCF_017889095.1 Thomasclavelia sp.
TGATTTATATACGATTAATGGTTTATTGCTTACTTATATTTATTTTCAAATACCACTTGGAACATTATTAATGTTACCGGCTTTTAAAGCTTTAAAAAAAGAATGGAAAGAAGCAGTAAACTTACTTGGTGGAAATAGTTTTCATTACTGGTTTAAAGTAGCAATTCCTTCTTTATTGCCAAGTATTTTAGGAACTTTTTCAGTATTATTTGCCAATTCACTAGCAGCTTATGGAACTGCCTATGCTTTGCTTAGTAATAATATTTCACTTTTACCAATTCGCATTTCCCAGCAGTTTGTCGGTGAAGTAGTTCAAAATCAAGAATTTGGCTGTGCTTTATCATTAGTAATGATGGCATTGATGGTTATTTCAGTTGTTGTTACTAATAAGCTGCAAAAAAGAGCAGGAGGGATTCAGTAATGAAATTAAAAACGCATTTTATAGATGGTTTAGTTATATTTATAGTTGCTGCTTTTTTAATTGTACCATTAGCACTAACTTTCTTGTATTCTGTTTTTACAGAATGGATGAATGTTTTACCAACCGGATTTACATTAGATTTTTATGTTCAAATATTTAAAGATGGTGTCTTTATTAATTCATTGTTGCGTTCAATTATTATTTCTTTTATCCCGGTATTAATTTGCAGTATTGCAATTCTTTTGGTTTTATATGTGATGACTTTATATATGCCAAAATTAGAAAAATATGTGGAAATACTATGTAATATTCCTTATGCCATTCAAGGAGTCATTTTAGCAGTCGGGATTATTTCTTTATATTCAGGGCGACCTGGCTTTTTATCAAATCGACTTTTCTTGCTATCGGGGGCTTATTGTATCATTATTTTACCATATACATATCGTGGTTTAAAAAATACTATTAGTGCGATCAATGTAAAATGTGTTATTGAAGCAGCTCAGGTACTAGGCTGTTCTAAACTGCGAGCCTTTTTTACAATCGTTATTCCCCAAATGAAAAATGGGATCATTTCGACGATGATGTTAGCTTTTACAATGTTATTTGCTGATTTCGTAGTTGTCAATATGATTGCTGGAAGTGCTTATAAAACAGCCGGAATTTATTTATATCAGACAATGTCTAAATCGGGACAGTTATCAAGTGCAATTATCGTGATTTTATTTATTACAACAATGCTTATTTCAACTTTTACGTTGATCATTCAAAATAAAGCAGTTACAAAAAGGAGGAAAGCTTAATGGCTTATATTGAATTTAAAGATATTTGCAAAAGCTATGATGGTCAAAATCAAGTATTAAAAAAGATTAATTTAAATATCGAAAAAGGAGAACTGGTAACGTTGCTTGGACCAAGCGGCTGTGGGAAATCAACGTTATTACGTTCTCTAGCGGGATTAGAAGAAATCAGTTCGGGGAAAATTATTTTAGATGGTCAAGATATTACTGATGTACCAGTTCAAAAAAGAGGAATTGGGATGGTCTTCCAACAATATTCGTTGTTTCAAAATATGAATGTTGAAGAAAATATTGCTTTTGGTTTAAAGATAGCTAAAGTTGATAAACAAGAAATTGAAGAAAAAGTAAAACGAGTTATCGAAATGGTTGATTTAGTAGGCAAAGAAAAAAGTTATCCAAATCAATTATCCGGTGGACAACAGCAAAGGGTTGCTATTGCCAGAGCACTAGTTAATGAACCAAAAGTATTATTATTGGATGAACCGTTAAGTGCTATTGATGCTAAATTAAGACGAGAATTACAAGAAAAAATTAAACGAGTCCAAAAAGAATTAAAAATTACCACTGTTTTCGTTACTCATGATCAGGATGAAGCGATGATCATGTCGGATAAAATTCATTTAATGAATGGCGGAATCATTGAACAAAGTGGCAATCCGGTTCAATTATACACGCATCCGGTTTCTAAATTTGCTGCCGAATTTATTGGTCATTATAATATTTTAAATCAAAAACAGTTAAATACTTTATTACCAGAAAAACAATTTGGTGATGGTTATTATGCAATTAGACCAGAAACTATTCATCTACAAACAGAACCAATCAAAGAAAAAGATATGTATGTCTTTGAAGCAGTAGTTGAAAATTACATTTCAAGAGGAAATGTATTAAGATATACTTTAACTAGTGGTGATGTTACTTTTAAATCTGAAGTGCTATTTAGAAGTTTTACTTTATTTGATGAAGGTACCAAGGTATACGTTGGGATTGAACCGCATAATATCTTATCAATTACAGATTAAAAGTAAGGCTGTTTAATCGTTATCGATTAAAGAGTCTTTTATGTTATAATAAGAAAAATAGTAAAGGAAGGAAAAAAGATGATAAAACAAAATTTACATACGCATTCAATTTATTGTGATGGTAATGATACGATTGAAGAAATGGTCTTAGCAGCAATCGCCAAGGGCTTTACAACTTTAGGATTTTCTGGTCATGGTAATTGTCGAAATGTTGATAATTATTCTATGGATGAAATAAATACGCAAAAATATCTTGAAGATGTTTTAAGGGTCAAAGAAAAGTATCAAGATCGAATTAAGATATTTTTAGGAATTGAACAAGATGTTTTAGGAAAACATTTTATCAAAGGAAAACCTTATGATTATATTATCGGCAGTGTTCATTTTGTTAAGGCGGGGGATCGTTATTTAGCGGTTGATGAAAGTAAAGATGTTACTCAAGAAATTGTAACATATTTTGGCAGTTTTTTAAATTATGCTAAAAGTTATTTTGAAGAAGTAGAAAAAATAGTTTTAGATGATGAAGTTGATATTGTTGGTCATATTGATTTACTTACAAAATTTAATGAAGATGAAGAGTTTATTAAATTTGATGAATTAGAATATTTAAAATTAGCTTATCAATGTATTGATAAATTATTGGAAAAGAAAAAAATCTTTGAAGTTAATACTGGTGCAATTGCAAGAGGACAAAGAAAAACACCATATCCACATCATTTATTACTTAAGTATATTTATGATCATGGTGGTAAAATTTGTTTAAATAGCGATTGTCATAATAAAGAAATGTTAGATTGTTATTATGATGAGGCATTAGCTTTAATTCAAACATGCGGTTTTCAGACAATGATGGAACTTACTAATGATGGTTTTGTAGAAAGAAAAATTGAGGAGTTTTTAAAATAATGATCAAACAAAATTTTAATATTCATACTCATACTTCACGATGTAATCATGCTATAGGTAAAGATGAACAATATATTCTGGCGGCTATTGATGCTGGGATGAAAACAATTGGATTTAGTGAGCATATTGCCTATCCTAAGCTTGAAATTCCTGGTGAAAGAATGCCAAATAGTGCAGTTGATGAATATTTAACGACAATGTATGCTTTAAAGGAAAAATATCAAGATCAAATTGAAGTTCTAGTTGGTTTTGAAATAGAGTATTTTGAAAATCAGAAAGATTATTTATTAGAAATGAAAAAACGCTGTGATTTTATGATTGTCGGACAGCATTATCGCTATGATGAAGGATATAATTATGATTATTTTAATAATGATGAAGATGTGATTGTTTACGCTAAACAAATTGAACGAGCTTTAGAAGTCGGTTTGACTAGATATATTGCGCATCCGGATTTTTTTAGATTAGGTCGTCGTAGTTGGAGTGCTAAGTGTGATGAAGCAGCCAAAATAATTGTTGCCGCAGCTGAAAAATACCATGCAGTTTTAGAAATTAACTTAAATGGCTTGCGATATGGTAAGCTGTATTATGAAGACAAGATGGCATACGCATATCCTTGTCTAGAATTTTTTAAACATGTAACTAAGGAAAATAAAGTATGTTTTGGCTATGATGCTCATCATCCAGCTACTTTATTAGAAAAAAAGCGCATTGATGATTGCTTAGAAATATTAACTGGTTTGGATTTAGTGTTTTTACAAGATATTCATGAAATTTTATAAGAAGCTAATTTGGGCTTCTTTTTTTGTTATTAAGATTATCTAAAAATCAGCTTAAAATATTTTATTTTAAAGATGAAAGCGTTATAATATATTTATGTATTAATATTGGAGGAAACGAAATGAAAAGATTATTAAATTGTACGACAAGTGAAGCTTTAGCAATGAATGGAAAAGAGTTAAAGCAGTCAATTTTAGCGTGTGAAGGTAGAACAGTAATGACCGAAACCGTAGTTGCTATTCCACCTTTATTAGGTGATTTAACTAACGCTGAACTAGCAGTTTCTTTTGGTTCAGATATGGTTTTATTAAACGTTTTTGATTGCAATAATCCAATCATTAATGGAATTGATAATACCGATGAACCAGTAAAAGAATTAAAAAGATTAGTGGGACGACCAATTGGATGTAACTTAGAACCAATTGATCCAGATGCTAAGATGATGGAAACTCGTCATGAAATTGCTGCTGGTAGACAAGCAAGCAAAGATACTATTATAAAAGCACAAGAATTGGGATTTGATTTTATTTGTTTAACTGGTAATCCAGGAACCGGCGTTACTAATAGTTCAATCGCTAAATGTATCAAAGTTGCTAAAGAAAACTTTGATGGTTTAATTATTGCTGGAAAAATGCATGCAGCTGGGGTAGATGAACCATTAGTTGATTTAGACAGTATTAAAGAATTTATCGAAGCGGGTGCTGATGTTATCTTGATGCCAGCTGTTAATACTGTACCAGGATTAAGTGAACAAACATTAACTGAAGCTTGTAAGTTTATTAAAGAACATGGTGCCTTATCATTAAGTGCAATTGGGACTAGCCAAGAAGGTGCTGATGAACAGACAATTAGAGAAATTGCAATCGTTAATAAACGTTGTGGTGTTGATATTCAACATATTGGTGATGCAGGATGGTGTGGAATGGCTATTCCTGAAAATATTATGGCTTTATCAATTGCAATTCGTGGTAAACGCTGGACATATCATAAAATTGCTTCTTCAATTAATCGTTAATAAAAACTATGGCATTTTTGCCATAGTTTTTTAATCAATTACTTTAATACTGTTGATAACTGGCTGATTTGCAGCTTCGACCGTACCGTTATTATCAGTTACGGGAGTATTAGCAGCAATATGATCAACAATTTCCATTCCTTCATAAACATAGCCAAAACAAGCATAGTCACCATCTAAATGACTGGCAGTTTCTTGAACGATAAAAAACTGGGAACTGGCACTATCATAGTCACTTGAACGCGCCATTGAAATAGCACCACGAGTATGTTTTAATGGATTTTCAACACCGTTATTACTAAATTCACCTTTAATTGTTTCTTTAGATCCTCCAGTACCATTGCCATCAGGATCACCACCCTGGATCATGAATCCTTCAATGACCCGATGAAAAGTCAAACCATCATAGAAACCATCTTTAGCTAATTTAATAAAATTAGTTACCGTAATTGGAGCTTCGTCTGCCTGTAATTCGACTTTAATTACCCCATAGTCTTTAACATCAATTTCAATACGGTGATTACCGCTTAATAAATCTTCATTATTACTTTCACTACCACTATCTTTGCTGCAACCAGCAATTGTCAAAGCTAGGATAAAAACAGTCAATATTTTAAATATTTTCTTCATTAATCTATTTTCCTTTCAATTAATCTTTGATCTTTTTTATTATAACTAAAACAGATAATAATTGTCCATAAAAAAAATTAAAAACTGTCATGATAAAAATGGTCTATTTTATGTTAAAATAGATGACAATCAAGGAGGATAATGATGAAAAGAATTGGCTTAATAAATGATGTGACTGGTTTTAGTCGCTGTTCGGTTGCTGTTCAGTTGCCTTTAATATCAGCTTTAGGAATTGAATGTGTCTTTGTTCCAACAGCAATTTTATCAGTAAATACATATCATCCTGAATATTATTTTGATGATTATACTGATCGAATGAGTGATTATATTTCTACATATAAAAAAATGAATGTTAGCTTTGATGGAATCGTAACCGGGTTTTTAGGTTCTGATAAACAAATAGACATTGTTATTGATTTTATTGAAAGTTTTAAACAGGATAAAACATTTGTTTTAATTGACCCTGTAATGGGTGATCATGGCAAATTATATCCAACCTATACACCTAAAATGCAAAGTAAGATGCGCGAATTAATTCCCTATGCAACAATTATGACACCGAATTTAACAGAATTATGTGCATTACTTGAAATTGAGTATTTTGGTGATAAAATTGATTTTGATAAAATTGAGCAGATGTGCAAAGAGCTAGTAAAACAAGGACCGGAAAAAGTTGTTGTAACGGGAATCAATGTAAATGATGAAATTGTTAATTTTGCTTATGATAAAGGTCTAGGATCTAAATTGATTAAAGTAAAGCGTATTGGTGAAGATCGCAGTGGTACCGGTGATTTGATTAGTGGTATTATTGCCGGAAGCTATGCAAATGGATTAGATTTTTTTGCCTGTGTTCAAAAAGCGGCTGATTTTGCTTGTAAATGCATTGAATATAGTCAAAAAATAGGGGCTCATAATCATTTAGGCTTGTGTTTTGAACCATTTTTAA
>NZ_JAGHEW010000238.1 GCF_017889095.1 Thomasclavelia sp.
GCCGCACGAATAAAATGTTCTTTAGTGCAGCCTCTAGTTAAGCCAACGACTGTTCCTTTAGCATAAGGATCCCAATAAGGTGCTCCAAGTCCCGTAAAAGCAGGAACAATATATACTCCATTAGTATCTTCTACCTGTAAGGCATATTCAACTGATTTAGGTGTTGTTTCTAAAATTCTTAAACCATCTCGCAGCCATTGCATTAAAGCACCAGCGACAAAGACACTGCCTTCAATAGCATAATTAACTTCCTCATTTTCACTAGCAGCAATCGTCGTAATCAAACCATGATTAGAATGATAGATTTTTTTACCAGTATTCATTAATAAAAAACAACCGGTTCCATAAGTATTTTTAGCTTCACCAGGTTCAAAGCAGCACTGTCCAAATAATGCTGCCTGTTGATCGCCAGCCGCTCCAGCAACGGGAATATTGCCACCTAAAATACCACTTTTAGTATAACCGTAAATACAGCTTGATGGTTTAACTTTAGGTAACATACTTTCAGGAATCTTAAAATATTCTAAGATCTTTTTATCCCAGCAAAGTTGTTTAATATCAAATAACATTGTTCTTGAAGCATTAGTATAATCAGTAACATGGACTTTTCGCCCCGTTAAATTATAAATCAGCCAGGTATCTACCGTTCCAAATAATAGCCGTCCCTGATTAGCCAGCTCTCTTGCTCCAGGAACATTTTCTAAAACCCAGGCAATTTTAGAAGCTGAAAAATAAGCATCTGGAATTAGTCCCGTTGTTTTGATCACATATTCTTGTAGGCCATCTTTGACCAGCTGTTCAATCAAACCGGCACTACGGCGACATTGCCAAACAATTGCATTGTAAATTGGTTTTCCTGTTTCTTTGTCCCAAATAATGGTTGTTTCCCGTTGATTCGTAATCCCGATTCCAGCGATTTCTTCTACGGCAATTCCTTTTTTAGCCATCGCTTCGCTAGCTACAGCTACCTGAGATGACCAAATTTCCATCGGATCATGTTCAACCCAGCCTGGTTTAGGAAAAATTTGTTCAAATTCTTTTCGTGCTAAAGCAATGATATTACCTTGATGATCAAATATGATACAGCGCGAACTAGTTGTTCCTTGATCTAAAGCCATTACATATTTAGCCATTTCTTGTCCCCCTTTTACAAATTTTGCTACTTAAGATAATTTTAGCATAATCTTTACTAAATAAACATTGTAATCATCTAAAAAGAGGGATTTAATCAAACATTTTACCATTAGGGTAATACCAGTAAAAATTTTTTTCTTAAAACTATTCTATTTCTTCACTTCTTTAGAATTACCGATAATCAAACCAGTAATAGCTCCAAGAATTAAAACACATCCAATTAGTTTAAACCATGATAATCCTTCATTTAAAACTAAGATACCAAAAATCACACTCGTAACTGGTTCAAACATACTTAAAATAGCAGCCGTTGTTGCTCCTAAAAATTTAACTCCCTGCTGTAAACAAATAATCGCAATGATTGATGTTAAAATCGCAATGATTAATGAATAACCATAAGTAAGTAGTGGTAATGTAAATACTAATTGATTAGTAACCATTCCTACTATACTAATTGCAACAGCAATAACAATAGCAAAATAAAAGTTTAAAACATAAGGATTCATATCTTGTAATCCCAGTTTTTCAATACCAATTAAATAATAGGCAAATGTTATTGACGAAGCTAATGCTAAAAAAATACCGATAAATGATGATTGTCCTAATTCAATAAAAAACATAATGCCAATACTGGCAACAATCAAACAATATTTAACAATCTTCGTCAACTGTTCATGATAATAAAAATAACAAATCAAAGATACGCATAGCGGATATAAAAAATGCAATACTGTGGCACTGCCAACTTGAATATAACTGTAAGATGTATAAAGCATCACGACCGTTAAAGCAGTACCAATAATTCCTACTAAACAGATCTTTTTTAATTGTTCAATTGTAATTTTATAATTTAATTTTTGAATTTTAATAATAAAAAACAATAAGGGAATAACAAATAAATGCCGAAATAAAGCCATCGTAATCCCATTACTGCCCATTGAATATGTAATTTTCGTCAAAATTGGTGTAAAACCAAAGATAACTGCTGATAAAATTGTCAAAAAATAACCTTTTGCTTTCATTTCCCCTCCAAAAAAATAGATGTGCTGTTAACACATCTATTATCCTAAGTCCTCACCATTAGTAGCAATGACTTTTTTGTACCAGTTAAAAGACTCTTTCTTTCTTCTTGCAAAATCACCAGTACCATCATCATATCTTTCAACAAAGATGAAGCCATAACGTTTTGCCATTTCACCAGTAGATGCTGATACTAAATCAATACATCCCCAAGGTGTATAACCACGAAGATCAACACCATCTAATACTGCTTCATGCATTTGTTCAATATGTTTTCTTAAATAATCAACACGATAATCATCTCTTACTTTACCGTCATCATCGATTTTATCATGAGCTCCTAACCCATTTTCAACGACAAAAATTGGTAATTGATAACGATCCCAGATTTCGTTTAATGAATAACGTAATCCTTCAGGGTCAATTTGCCATCCCCAGTCACTAGCTTTAAGATATGGATTAGGTACTCCTCCTAAAATATTCCCCTTACCAGCAACTTGTTTTTCAGGATCAGCAGTTTGACAATTAGACATATAATATGAACATGTATAGAAATCAACTGGTCCACTGGCAAGAATTTCATCATCACCAGGTTCTACTTTAATTTCAATATTATTTTCGTTAAAATATCTATTCATATAATTTGGATATTTACCACGACATTGAACATCACTGCAGAACCAGTTCATTAAATGATTTTTTTGTTGATTTTCAACCTGGTCAGCTGGATTACATGTTAAGCCATAACTAGTTGCCATGATTTGCATACATCCTACTTTATTTTCAGGATCAATTTCATGTGCTAGTTTTACTGCTAAAGCACTAGCTAAGAATTGATGATGTAATCCTTGGAAACGATTGCTTGGAATATCAACTTGACTCATGAAATCCATTGGTTTGATTTCATTTAAAATTCCTTGTCCTAAAAATGCTCCCATAGCAGTTGTTGCTGAATTGATTTCATTGAAAGTCAGCCAGTATTTTACTTTTCCTTTATAACGCGTAAAAATTGCTTTACAGAAATTCAAATAACAATCAATCATGCGACGATCACCCCAAGAATTCCATTTTTTAGTTAAGTTAAATGGTACTTCATAATGAGAAATAGTAACCATTGGTTCAATATTATACTTTAAACATTCATCAATTAATTCTTCATAGAATTTCAAACCAGCTTCATTTGGTTCACTTTCATCACCATTAGGGAAGATTCGTGTCCAGGCAATTGAAAAACGATACATTTTAAAGCCCATTTCCGCAAACAAAGCAATATCTTCTTTAAAACGATGATAATGATCGATTGCATCATGTGAAGGATAGAAAGTTCCTTCTTCTAATTCTGGTGTAATTCGTTTACTTTTAGTAGCTGTTCCTCCAGTACAAATATCTGGACAAGAAACACCTTTACCACCTTCTTGCCAGCCACCTTCTAACTGATTAGCAGCAGTTGCGCCACCCCAATAAAATCCCTTTGGAAAACTCATACAATACCTCCTTAATTTATTCCATTACTTATATCTTATCGTACTTTTTTAATAAACACAAAATAATTTCTTTATTTGAAAAGCTATTTTATAGTATTAATCAACCTGTCAACTTCATTGATCACTTCATTTAACGAAGGAACTGTTTTATAAATCAATTGCTCCATATCTTTACCATGTTTAATTAGATCAGGTACACAAATTACTTTGACCTTAGCTTTACTTCCAGCGATAATTCCATTACGAGAATCTTCTAAGATCAGTACCTGACTTGCATTAATCTGAAAATGTTCTAAAACTTTTATATAAATTTCTGGATCAGGTTTACTATGTTCAACCATATCCCCGGAAATAATATAATCAAAAAAATTCGGCATCTTAGCCATCTGGTTATAAAAATCAATTGTTTCTCTTTTTGAAGAAGAGGCAATTGCAATCAAGATGTCTTTTTCTTTTAAATACGTTAACAGCTCCATTAAACCCGGTTTAATTTTTATTCCGTTTTCTAACAAATATTCCATCCGTTTTTTTCTGATTCCTGACTAATTAAATCAAATGGATAATCATCACCAAATTTATCCTTGACCATCTTTCGATAATCATTGATGTTCATCCCAATTGATTTTAAAGCAAATTCATCATCAATGATATAGCCATATTTTTTAGCCGTTTCTTGAATACATTTCTTTCCAATTGGTTCAGTATCATACATCAAACCATCCATATCAAATATTACTAACTTTAAATCCATTGCTATCTCCTCTATCTATAATGAAATTATAACATAACCAATATATATTAAAAAGATAGCTTTCGCTATCTATATGTTTTTACGAATCACCCGACAAGGATTTCCAAAAGCAATCACATCATCAGGAATATCTTTGCAAACAATACTGCCAGCCCCAATTACTACATTACTACCAATAGTAACTCCCGGCATTATAATTGCGCCACCACCGATCCAGACATTATCACCAATAATAACTAGTGCGGTTTGCGTTTTACAAAACTCAAACGAACCATCTTCTTTTACCCCACCAAAACGATCACGTGCATTAGTAGGATGAAAAGCTGTATATATTTGTACATTAGGGGCAATAAGTGCATTATCACCAATAATGATTTTGTTGTCATCTAAAAAAGTACAATTCATATTAACTTCGCAATTATTGCCAAAATAAATATTATTTCTATAATCAACATAAAACGGTGCAGTGATCCATAAATTCTTTCCTCTACCACCAAGTAACTGCTTTAAAATATTATCTTTTTTCTCTAAATCTTTAGAATCACAAAGATTATAATCCCTTGCTAAATCTTTAGCTTTATGCCATTGCGTTAATAATTCCCGATCACCACAGTCATATAGCTTACCAGCTAGCATTTTTTCACGTTCAGTCATTATACTTTTCCTCCAATTATATAAGTTTTAATAAATCAGCTGGTTTATCAAAAGCAAATGTCGGTTCGTCAATTCCTGCATCACTAACGCTGCCCCATTTAGCATATCCAAAATCCATTTTCGCATTTTTAGCTGCTGTATAATCAGATAATGCATCACCAATATAAATAGCTTCATCACTGGTAAGGTTTAATCTTCTTAGACATTCTAACAACGGTTCGGGATCGGGTTTATGTTTTTTAGTATCAT
This sequence comes from Thomasclavelia sp., assembly GCF_017889095.1. Classification (GTDB taxonomy): domain Bacteria; phylum Bacillota_I; class Bacilli_A; order Erysipelotrichales; family Coprobacillaceae; genus Thomasclavelia. Next base: position 5,293 of record NZ_JAGHEW010000238.1, read on the forward strand.
TAGCTAATATTGCTGCTTCCATATATTTATCAATTCCCTTTGAAACAACATCAATTTCGTACTGTTCTTTTGTTTTTGCAGATACAACAGCTTGAATAAAATTAGCTTGCTTAAATTTTTCAAACACCTCGTTAAATCCATCGTATAAAGTTGCCCCTTCTTCATACTCATTTACATATTTGACCCATCTTGCATACGTTTTTTCTTTATCTTTGATTTGCAATTCTTCCATAACTTTCATTCCAGGATAAGCAGCAAATTTTAAAACATCTTCAAAACCCCAGTCTTCACCAGTTTCCTCTTTAATAATTTTCATTAACGGATACATATTCATATTTAAAGTATTTAAAACTGTCCCATCAATATCATAAATAATTGCCTTATACTTTTTCATCTCGTTTTCCTCCATATTTTGGTTATCTATTATTATAACATACACTTTATTTATAAACAAAAAAAGTTAGGGCTGGGAACCCTAACATTTGTGGGGAGGGAAGAATTGCTTCTTCCTTCATTAGTGCAGATTGCACTTTTTTGGGATAAAGTGGTTCATTTAAGAACCACCTATATAATAGCACATTTATTATTAAAAATAAATCTTTTTATCACATATTTTTTTATTTTTTTAATTTTAGCGCCAATTGCTGCCATCACGACGTTTTAAGAACTCATCAATTAAGAAATCTAAATGTTCCTGATTATCAGTTCTAACTAAATAAACATGATTTCCCATCGCAGCACTTAAAGCTGCTGGAACATCAACATCAAGCATGATCAAGTTACCATACTTTTGATTAATTTGATCTTTATCTAACATATAATCAATACCATCACGACGACCAATATAAGCAATTAAATATTTTTGTTCTAAATTCATAAAACATTTGTCATAGATTAACATATCAGCCCAAATGGTATAAACATCGGTTTCATAACTAAAATTAATCATATCTGGCATATATGCCCCCGGTGCCCGCATATTTACTTCTAAACCAATTAAATCGCCTTTTTTCCCTAATCCTTCTTTATCTTGATCTAATCTAAAGAATTCAAAATGAAAAAAACGACTTCGAGTATCAAATGCCTGAACTACTTTTTTACCAACTTCTTCAATATCGCTGCCTTTTACAAAACGGTTACAAAAAGCAGTATCGCAGTTATCATTAACATTATCCATGATTGAATTTAACATGATCGTACTATTAGCAATCAATACATTTTTATTACTGTCAGTAACTCCATCATAGGTTTCTACATGACCATTAACAAATTCTTCCATGATATAAACCCGATCATCTTTAGTGGCAAAGAAATATTCTAATTCTTCCTGGCTTTTTAGTTTATAAGTTGAAGCAGCACCTACGCCATTATCTGGTTTAACTACAATTGGATAACCAACCGTTTCAATAAAAGCTAATGCATTTTCAAAAGTATCCACCAGGCAATAACGAGCTACATTTAAACCAACACTTTTATAGACATCTTTCATTTTTGATTTATATTTCATTACGGCAAGATTTTCGTATTTAGTACCACTATTGATATTAAAATCAGTTCTAATCTTTGCATCAGTTTCTAGCCAATATTCATTTTGACTTTCAACATAATCAATTCGTCCATATTTACTAATAAAATAAGCTACGGCTTTATAAACTTCATCATAGTTTTCTAAACTATTGACCCGATAATATTCACTTAAGCTATCTTTAGTTTCATTACTAATTTCACTGTAATTTGCATCTCCAATACCTAAAACATTGACCCCACGAATTTTTAAACGTGAACAGAAGTTATGAAAGTATAATGGAAAATGCGGTGAAATAAATACAACATTCATTTCTGTCACTCCTTTATAAAATATGATTTAAAAAGTATGGTAATTGAACTTGCCACCAGTTCCAGTCATGGTTAACATCATATCCCCAAAAATCGATCCACGCTGGAATATCCTTATATTCTAATAATTCTTGCATCCGTCTAGTTGAATAGATCATTTCATCTTCCCAGGCACCCTGACCGCAGCATAAAATGATATCACAATGACGATACATTTCTACAAATGGATGATCATAAGACATTCCATTTAAATATTGAATTGGGCTATTATTATATAAAATTTCATCATGATAATCACCAAAGAATAAATCACTATCATAATAACCACTTAAACAAATGCAACCTTTAAAAACATCAGGACGTCTAAACATATAATTGCAGGCATGTGTAGCTCCCATTGAACATCCAGTAGTATAAATTTTTTGACCCGTACCATTGATTTCAAAAATTCTAGGTACTAATTCATCCATTACATAATAATACCATTGTTCCATCATATAAGTACGATGATGATTGTCACCACCTTGATCAGACCAGCATTCACCATCAATACTGTCTAAACAAAATACTTGGACTAAACCTGCTTCAATTTTATCAGCGATCACATCGATCATCCCAAAGTTTTCAAAATCATAAAACCGTCCATCTTGAGCTGGAAAGACTAATAAAGGAAGTCCCGTATGACCATATACTTTATATTCCATATCTCGATTTAAACAGTTACTATATTCGCGATAATATTCAACTTTCATTTTTAAACCTCCTTTAATACCTTATCAACAAAATCATGTACTTCATCTAATGTCGTAAAACGAGCCGTATAAGTATAATTTCCCATAGCTCCAGAAAGAATATCTGGCATTCTTTCATTCATTAAAATATGACTGCCATACATAGCAACTAAAGCATCATTGTTGTAATAATATTCCTTACCATCACGACGACCGCAATAAATGCAATAATATGGACGATTTGTATAATATTCACTATGATTGTAAACTACCATATCAGCATAAATGTTATAAACATCAATATCATTGGCCCAGTTCATCATATCCGGTGTATAGCCTCCAGGTGGACGCATATTTACTTCTAAGCCTACAAAATCACCTTTATTACCAAGACCGGGACGATCTTCTAATAATTGGAAAAATTCACAATGGAAAAAACGAGCATTTAACGGAAATTCTTTTACAACATTTCTTCCTAGTTCTTGTAATTGTTTAGGAATTTCTCGCAATGAATAATAATGCATCCCTGTATTATTGTTGACAACATCCATAATTGAATTAGGGAATACATGGCTTGTTTCAAATAAAACTTGATGATCCTGATTAGCTAAACCATCATAAGAAATAATCAATCCATTAACAAACTCTTCCATGATATATTGTGTAATATGATCAATCTGATAAAAGTTTTCTAATTCCTGGAGATTATTAATTTTATAAGTAGCCGCAGCCCCAACTCCATTATCCGGTTTAACGATTACTGGATAACCAACTTCTTCAACAAACTTTTTACCATTTTCAAAAGTATCAACTAAATGATACCGTGCCGTTTTTACTCCTGCTTTTTCATAATAAGCTTTCATTCCTGATTTAGTTTTGAAGATTTTTGTTACATCTTCTTTCATACCGGTATTAATATTAAAATCGGTACGTAATTTAGCATCTAATTCCAACCAATATTCGTTGTTTGATTCAATCCAGTCAATCTTACCATATTTACTTGCAAGATAAGCAACACAACGATAAACATGATCATAATTTTCCATATTGTTGACATAACAATATTCAGTAACTGATCTTTTTAATTCTTCGCTAATTTGTTCTTCTGGCATATCACCAATAGCTAAGACATTAACCCCATGATTTTTCATTCGATCACAAAAGTTCCAATAATTTTTTGGAAACATTGGTGAAATAAATAGAAAGTTCATAAGTTTCCCCTCCTTGTTTTAATATATCTTAACATGATTATAACATATAACTAATTTATATAGCAAAACCAAATAACAAGAATCGCCTTTTTTAACGTTAATTTTAGTTAATAAAAAGATGATAACTTCATTATTATCATCTTTACAATTATTTAATTTGTAGGAAAAAGTAATTCTAAGATATGTTTCCCCGTTTTATGACTATAATTAACACCATCATTACAATATTTACAATACGAAACAATAATGTCAGTATCAATATTATCATATTGCTTAGAAAAATATTGTTTCTTTTCTTCTTCGTTTAATTTATGGTCTAAATGATACCCTACTATTTCATAAGATGGACAATGATGATTCTCACCCATATCATATTCAACCACTTGAATATTCATTTTCTTCAACAATGAACGAATTGTTTGTTTCAACTTAGGTCTATTGCTTACAAGATGACAATCTTGAATCGTCATTCTTTGTTGATGATAGTTTGGAAAATTAAATGTTTCATCTTGATCAATAATATCCCAAATAAATTCTAAATGATCAAAATCACCATTTTTTTCGATTACACGTGCACAATTTAAACATACTAAAATTGCTGTATCGTCTTTAGTCAATTTTTTATGATTAACTTTACAGCAGCCAATTGGATCAATTGCGTACTTATTTTCGATATATTTTGCTAATTGTTTGCTTGCTTGTGGATAACTTGCTTTAGCTTTACAGCTAGGAAAAAAGATATTTGCCATATAGTCCTCCTCGTTCTTTTATATTAATGTTTTATCATAATTAAATTTAAAAAAATAGAGTATTGCTTCATTTAGAAACAATGCTCTAAAATTCTTTTATATATTGCTTATAAAAATAGAACAGTGCTTTATTCCTTAATGATCCGATTGGTAGAAAAATGCTCATATTCTACCTTTTTAGCATATTTAATCTTGTAATCTAAATTTTCTTGATAATTTAATCTAAAATAACAAGAATAAAGAATATCAAGTAATAAAGATACTGAATGTTCTGAAGTATAATTAGCAATTTTAGAAAATAATTTTTCTCTAGTTGAAATATAAAGCAGCAGATCACCAAAATGACTTAACGTATTTTCTCCTAAACTAGTAATTATTATCAAGGGAACCTTTTTTTCTTTTACTAATTTAGCCACTTTAATTAAAGTCTTATTTTCACCAGAATATGAAATAATAATGGCACAATCATTGTTATCAATCATATCGGCCTGATAACTTTCTTCACCAATATGACTTTGGACAATAACATGTTTTTTTATTCGTGACATTTTTTGCTTAAAAATTGAAGCTAATGGTACATAAGAACCAAAACCAAAAATATAAATATGATTAGCTTGATTAATTATGTTAACTGCTTTTTGTAAAGAATCATGATGTAACAAAGAAAGCGTGTCATTATTAGCTTCCTTGATCAGTTCATTGATGCTTCCAGCTACGGCCATCATTGTATCATCTTTAGTAAATGGCATATTAGCATCAATTGTATCAAAATGAAGATCTAAATATTCTTGCTCTTTGATTAATTGTTCTTTTAACTGATTATAGCCCTGAAAACCAAGCTTGTGAGCTAAACGAATAACAGCTGAAGAAGAACAATATGCTGCTTTGGCAATATCTCTAGTTGATAAATCTTTTAAGATTGCCTGATGATCAATTAAATATTTAGCAACATCCTGTTCAACTCTGGTCAATTCAACATTTTCCATTTTCTCTTTCAATAACATTTAACCCACCCCTTTACTTTTATATCATATCATTTTTTTATAAAAAATTATATTCATTAATTAAATGAATAATCCTAAATAACCATTAATCAAACTTTGTCCATAAAACAAAGTAATAACTGTACCTAATACTAAAAACGGTCCAAAAGGAATATATGACTTTAAAGTACTTTTATTAGTTAACAATAAATAGACACTAATTATTCCACCAATTAAAATACTAATTACAAAAGCCAATATATTATTCTTCCAGCCAAGTAATATTCCCACTACTATCATTAATTCAATATCCCCATTTCCAAATGAAACAACAAATAAATTAATTAAGACCATTATCCCACTAACAATAACCATTCCTAAAATTAAATCACTTAAAACAAAACCCGTTAACATTCGATAAATACACACCATGATAACTAAAAACAAAAGCGTACTACGATAAATAACCATTGTCTTTAAATCAATGATAGCAATCACTAATAAATCCAATAAAATAAAAAATAAAACTAAAGTATGTAAAGAAAAAGAATTTTGATTGAAACATAGCAATAATAATCCCCCGCTGATAAATTCGATCAAAGGATGTAAAATACTAATTTTTTGATGACAATAACGACATCTTCCTTTTAATAACAAATAACTGACTAACGGTAATAAATCAAACCAGTAAATCATCTGACCACAGCTTTCACAATAACTGCGTCCTTTGATAAATGATTTTTTTCTAGGCATTCGATAACTGATAACATTGATAAAACTGCCAAAACAAGCACCTAAATAAAATAGTAATACATTTTCCATAATATCATCCTTTCATTTTTAAATTTCTATACTTTTTATATACTCCCGAAATTTAAAAATTACTTTGATAAATTAAAAAAGATGATGCATTTTAAACATCATCTTGCTTAGTTTGTTTAGTTTTATAATAATAGTAATAATTGATCACACCATAATAAACAGGAATAGTTAGAAAAACAATCCAGGTTGGTGACCAAATATATTCAAAGAAACCTTCATATAAATAATATAAAGTAACTAAGATTGGATATGGGAAACGATTAAGATCACGATTTTTTATTGCGGCAATGGCTCCATCAATAATGGGAATGACTAATAACATGATCCATAAAGGATGCCATAGTTTTGTATAAATAGCAGCAATTATATAAATCACAAAAACAATCAAGGCAACCGGGAATTTAGTATGATTAATATAATATTTATTCATATAATCATCCCAGTTATTAATATCAACTTTTTCATTGTTTTTGACATCATCAATATGAATCCCGTTCCAGCCAACATGCACTTCAGTTCCATCTTTATCAAGTACATGAATGCCATGACGAAAACTAATATGCACTTTTTCTTTAATTTGACGTTGATCATTTTCCGGATTGATCTTTTTAGCACTTTCAAATTCTTCTTGATCTGTTTTTAATAAATCATCTAGTGAGATATCATAAATCTTCGCTAACATGATCAAATTATCGGTGTCTGGTGAAGCTTCAGCTCGTTCCCATTTACTAACCGCCTGCCTTGAAATTCCTAATTTATTGGCAAGAGCTTCTTGGGATAAATTATTTTCTTTTCTTAATTTAACTAAACGATTAGCTATTTCAATATTCATTTTACATTCCTCCCTAATTCACCTTTATTATTATCAAAAACAAATCATTTGTGCTAGATATTCTAGTTTTCAATTGCGCAACTATTAGTTGCATGATGTAAAAACACGCTCTTTTAGCTATTTTTTCTTGGCATTATATGTAATTTGGATTCCTAAATTAGAAAATACTTTTGCATCCATTGGTCCAATCGATGAAGTGATATGTGCCTGGGTTCCTTTTAATTTTGGTAACTGTTGTAAAGCTAATTTAGCTTCATTGTTTTCAACTGCACTTAATGATAAGGCAATTAAAATTTCATCACTATGTAATCTAGGATTGATACTACCTAAATATTCCGTTTTTAAATGCTGGATCGGTCCAAAAGCAGTTGGTGAAATTAAGATCGTTTCATCAGCAATATTAGCTAAATATTTCAAAGCATTGATCAAGATAGCTGAACATGATCCCATGAAATCAGAAGTTTTACCAGTAATGATCGTACCATCATCAAGTTCGATTGCTCCAGCAAAACAGTCAGCCATCTTAGCTTTTTGGTTAGCAGCTGCCACACATTTGCGATCTTCAACAACCACTTTTGCCTGATTCATGACAAGCTCTTGTTTATTAACTTCATCAATACTGCATTCTTCACATACATAGCGATTCATTGTATTGTAATAACGGCGAATAATTTCCTGACGACTAGCTTCTTTACAAGCCTCATCATCACTGATACAAAATCCTGCCATATTAACTCCCATATCTGTTGGTGAATTATAAGGACTAACACCATAAATTTCTTCAAACATATTTTTAAGTACTGGGAAAATTTCAATATCGCGATTATAATTTACCGTTACTTCATTATATGTTTCTAGATGAAACGGATCGATCATATTAACATCATTTAAATCCGCTGTAGCTGCTTCATAAGCCAAGTTTACCGGATGATTTAATGATAAATTCCAAATCGGAAAAGTTTCAAATTTTGCATAGCCAGCTTTGATGCCACGAATATGTTCGTGATATAACTGTGATAAGCAAGTAGCCATTTTTCCACTTCCAGGTCCTGGGGCAGTAACGACTACTAGTGGTTTTGTCGTTTTAATATAATCATTTTTACCAAACCCTTCAGGACTAATGATCTTTTTAGTATTAGTTGGATAGCCATCAATTAAATAGTGTAAATATACTGCAATGTTCCGTTTTTCTAACCGCATTTTAAAAGTATCAGCTGCTTTTTGACCGTCATATTGAGTAATTACTACACTACCGACATATAATCCTTTATTACGATATACTTCAATTAAACGAATAACATCATTATCATAAGTAATTCCTAAATCACCGCGTACTTTATTACGTTCAATATCACTTGCAGAAATAGCGATAACAACTTCTGCCTGATCTTTTAATTGTAATAACATCTGTAATTTACTATCAGGTGCAAAACCTGGTAAAACTCTTGATGCATGATAATCATCAAATAATTTACCACCAAACTCTAAATATAATTTATCATCAAATTTACCAATTCTTTCTTTAATATGTGATGATTGCATTTTTAAATATTTATCATTATCAAATCCGATTTTCATATTTACCTCCATTTAATTTTATAAACACTCATCTAAGTCTAGTATCTTAACACATTTTTTACCTTTATAACAGTTATTTTACAAATTTATCAACAATTTAACAAACTAATTTGACTCTTCAATTATCCCTACCATCTTTAATAAATATTGTGCATTAGTAGTTTGGCTACGACCGTTTTTAATTTTATAATCAAATTTAATTTGATTATCTTCATAATATTCTTCAAAATGATAATTAGCATATAGACCTTCTTTAGCCAAATCACATAATTCAAAATCATGAGTAGTGATCAACGTAAAAATATTATTTGATGATAATTGTTTGATCGTTTCCCTAGCGCCAATGATACGATCAACTGAATTAGTTCCTTTAAAAATTTCATCGATCAAAGCAATCATGATTTTCCCTTTACGATTAGCTTCAACAATTTCTTTAATTCTTAACAATTCACCATAAAAAGTAGAAATACCTTCAATGTTATCTTCGATTCGCATTGATGTAAACAACGCCATTAAAGAACAATTAAATGTTTTGGCCATAACTGGTCCACCAGCATAAGCTAAAACCAGATTAATTCCAATCGTTCTTAAAAAAGTTGTTTTTCCAGACATATTTGATCCAGTAATAATTCCAACCTGATGATTCATATTAAAACTATTACTAACTGCATCATTATTTAAAAGGGGATGAGTAGCTTCTTTAAAATCTAATACTGGCCTGTTTTGATCAACAATCGTTGGAAGACAAGTATTTTCTTTAGCAACCATTAATACTTGTAAACTAATTAATGATTCTAATTCACCAATTTGAAATAACCAGCTTTCTAATTTATTACCGAAAACATCTAACCAATGATTTAAACGATAATAACAGCGATGATCCCATAAAAGCAATCCATTTAACAGTAAAAACGCTAATACGTTGTTACGTTGTTTGATCATACTGCTGATTTTTTCTAACTCTTTTAAACCGGTTAAAGCTTCATTTAAATCACTTTGAATTGCTTTAAGATGATCTGTTTTAAAATCTTGTTTACTTACTAAAGTACATACTTTTAAATAATAAGTTAATGAACTATTTAATTTTGCACTATATTCAAAAATTTCTCGATTTTTTAATAAACCAATACTAGCGCTTAATAACTGTCCAAACACTAAAATAGCCATCATAACCAGCATTAGTTTAGTCATAACTTGAAAACAAAATAAAATAATTGATGCGATTGTTAAAACTGGAATTACATAATTTAACCAGTTATGATGATATTTAATTTGATAATTTTTACTTACAGCTAAAAAATTATTAATGGCCTTTTCACCTAAATGATACTCTTTAACCATCTTTCCAGCAATTTCAATTTCGATATTAAAGTCATGTAAATCATTTAATTCTTTAACAGCCTGCTGTTCTTTGATAATTTGTAAATAATCTAACTTATTTCTCAATAACTTAGCTAATAAACGCTTTTTACCATTAGTAGAGCAGGCTATATTTAAAAACTGAAATAATGAATTTTTTCCAACTAAATCAAGATCTTTGCAGATTTCTAAGTTTTCTTGTACATATTGACTGCCGGTTTCTTCAAAATTTTTCCAATTTTGATTGAAACGATCTAAATAACGTTTGATTACCCGCGTTTTAGATTGATAATAATTTAACTGCTGATTTAATTTATTATAATAATATACTAAATAGATAAACAAGACTAATAAGCATAAACATATATATACTAACCAGTTTTGTTGATTAAAATAACTAATTAAAATTAAAGCAATGATCATTACTCCAATAACCAAGCGAAGTAATGATAGTTTAAATAATTGTTTAGAAAGTACTAAACTGCTTTTTTCACTATTTTCTTTTTCTTGAACTAAATATTTTTCCATTATTCCCCCATTAATATCTTAATACACTCATCAACACCATCAACTAAATATTTTGCTGTTTGTTTAACCAAATCAGGACTACGATTAAAAGTAAAGGCATTTTCAACTGCTGTTAACATTGGTAAATCGTTATAAGAATCACCAATGACTGCCATTTGGAAAGGATCTATTTTAAAATGTTCAATTAATTTTAGGATTGCTGCTCCTTTGGAACAGCCCATAGCAGCAAAATCTAAATGACACTCGTTTTGATAAATAGCAATTTGATCTTTAAACTGTTCTTTGATTTTTAAATATTCATGGTGTGCGGTTTCATTATCAGCAAAATGAAGAGAAAACGTTTCCCACTTATCACCTACTTCAGCAAATGAAGTAATCCGCGGATGTTTAATATAGTTTTCAGGTGCATTTAACAAATATGTATTCCCTTGATAGACGATACTAGTATTAACAGTAGGATAAGCTTTTAAAATATCTACGGCTATTTTTTTATCAATTAATTGTTCAAAGATAACCTTGCCTTCTTTATCCAAAATCTTAGCACCAGAGCAGATAATATAGAAATCATAATCAATCTTTTCAAAATTCCAATCAACAATACCTTTAAAACTACGACCAGAACAAATACCAAATAAATTCCCTTGTTTTTGAAATTCTTTGATTGCCTGGATATCTTCTCGATGGTAATAACCCTGATATCCTTGATAAAATAATAATGTATTATCAAAATCACTTGCAAGTATTTTCATAAAAATCTCCTTTTAAATAGAAAACAGTCTAAATAGACTGTTTTAATAATAACATACCACCGGACAATTAATTTCAATATTATTGTATAACTGACCAGCAATATTAGTTGGCAAATTGATACAGCCATGTGAACCATTATTCAAATAAATATCGCCACCCCATTTAGAACGCCAGCTTGATGAATCATGTAATCCAATTCCTTTATTAAATGGCATCCAGTATGATACTGGTGTTTCATATTCATAAGTTCCATCAGGCTTTTTAGTTCCTCTTAATGTTCGATTACGTTCTTTGTTATATAAATAATAAGTTCCACCAGGTGTGCGACGATCAGGTTTATTGTAAGTACCGGAAACAATATCCGATTCTAAAACAATTGTTCCGTTTTTATGATACCACATGTGCTGACTAGTTAGATCGATTTCAACAAAAGTATCTCCTAAACCACCATTATCACTGCCAGCATCTTTTCCAGTAGTAACTGGTGTTCTAGTAGTTACTTTATTAGCATAAATATCTTCTAATAAACCACTAACTTCTTTACTGTTTTGAAGCCGTAATCCATAGTTACCGCCACTTACTGTAATTGTTCGATTATTAGCACCGACAAATGTCCGAGTTCCACCAACACTATTGATCTTTTTAGCTAAACTGCTGACAAATTCAGTTGCTTTTTCTTTAAAAACAGCATCATCACGATAATAATTACCATTTGCATCAATTGAAAGCCATGTAATTAAAGTATTGCCATCTAAAACTACATCACCTGATTTAGTATTATAGGTGATTGCAGCAGAAGCGTAGGTTTTAGCTGCTTCAAGGTATTGCTGGATCGAAGCATCACTAGCTTTTACGCCTGGTTCAACATAACATTTCTTTTCCGTTAAATCTAATTTGCTTTTTCCTTCACTAAAAGCCGCAGTAATTTCAGTAATCAATTTAGCTTGATCAATTGTTGAACCGTATACTTCATCAACAATCGAAAACTGATTATTAGCATAACTTACATAAGCATCTTGTGGTGCTACCTGACTTTCAGCTTGTAAATGCTGCAAAGAGGCTACTTTACTCGTTAAAACATTTCCATCTACTTTAGCTAGATTATCAACTGAATTTTCTGATTTACTAAACATCGCAAAAAGCCAAGAAAAAGATGATTGTTTTTTCAAAACTGCATTAACATCATTATCTTCATTATAAGCCACACCACATTCATTTCCAGAAATTGATTCCACGTTACCATCATTGAATTTCAACTCTAATGTGTAGCCATTAACTAATTTAGCCAATTCACCATTAGCTTCTTCAACCGTCAAACCACCGACATCAATTCCATTTATATAGGTATTTTTTAAAAAGCGCTGATTAAAATAAAAACTGCCAACCAAGTAAACAATGATCATTGCTGCTAATAATCCACCAATGATAAATAAACTGTTTCTGATTTTCTTATTTTTAAAATGAATTCCCTTTTTAGCCGGTTTTGTTTTTTTACTCACTGTATTATCCATAAAACATCTCCCACTTCACTATTTTTTCTACTAAATTCTAGCATTTTCGTTCTAATTGTCAACTAAAAGAATGGCCTTTTTAATCTCTTTTAATAAACTTTAATAATTTATGATACTTTATTTAAAAAAACAATTAATCTTTATTCAAAAAGAGAAATCTTTCGATTTCTCCGTTGTTATTTCAATATAGTTTGTAAATATGCTTGCAATCTTTCAAGATTACCATCATATTGATAAGCTAACATACCTGCCTTTTTAGCTCCTTCTACGTTTGCACTTACATCATCAATAAAAACCGATTCTTCAGCTACTAAATCATATCTGGTTAAAAAATCCTGATAGATCGCTAGATCAGGTTTAATCAAATGATATTTAGCTGAAATATAAAAGTCATCAAAATATTTAAAAGCTGGTACTTTTGAATAATAATCATAAAACTGCATACTACAATTAGATAACAAATATATTTTATACCCTTGTAATTTTAATTCCTTGATCAATGCTACGATTTTATCAAACGGTTCAAAATAATCATGCCAGTGGGTTAAAGCATGTCTTAATAATTGTAGATGCTTAGGATCAAACGAATCAATAATCTGTTTTTCATTTACTATTCCCTGGTCAAACATTAACCAGTATTTTGAACTAAATAATTCATTGATAATAATTTGTTTTTCTGTTTCATTTTGACTTAGCTTACCAGCAATATAATCAGGATCCCAGCGTAAGATCACATTTCCCATATCAAAAACAATATTTTTAATCACGCATCAATTCTCCTAAAATACCAATTCCTTTAATAATATCATCTTCACTAGGAGTTGAAAAATTGACTCTAAATGACTGACATGGTTTACTATCATCATCATAAAATGCATTTCCTGGTACCACTGCCACTTTTTGTTTGATAGCTGCCTGAACAAATTCCAACATATCAATTCTTTCAGGTAAAGTAACCCAAATAAACATTCCCCCATCAGGTTTTGTCCATTTACAATCATCACTAAACTGCTTTTCCATTTGGTCTAACATTAAATTACATTTTTTATCATAAACTGCCTGTAGTTGTTTTAAATGTTCTTCCATGTCTGTTTCTTGTAAAAAACGAGCCATAACACTTTGCGCCCAAGCATTTGTATGAACATCGTTAGTTTGTTTAGCGATCGTACATTTATTAAGCAAACCACGATGACCCACCATAATAGCAACCCGCATTCCAGGGGCAATGATCTTTGAAAAACTAGCAGCATAAATTACTAAACCTTCATCATCTAATGATTTAATTGAAGGAATTGCTTCATTTCTAAATCTTAGATCACCATAAGGATTATCTTCTAAAATAGCCACCTGGTATTTTTTAGCTAAAGCATAAATTGCTTTTCTTTTTTCATAAGAAGTTGTAATCCCAGTTGGATTTTGGAAATTAGGAATTAGATAAATTAATTTAGGTTTCTTTTCCCCGCTTAAAACCGTTTCTAATTTTTCTAAATCGATCCCGTCATCTTCCATTTCAATTCCTACTAATTTAGCACCATTACTTTTAAAAGAATTTAATGCTCCTAAAAAACTCGGATTTTCACAAACAACAATGTCCCCTTCATTGCATAAACATTTAGTTACAAAATCCATGATTTGTTGTGAACCTGAAGTAACCATTACTTCATCATAGTCTTTAACGATTGTTTCATGGCGTGATAAAAAATTAATCGCCGCTTCTTTAAACGCTACACTACCTTCGCTAATTCCATACTCTAAAATAGAATTAGGATTATTTGTAAAAATATCATCACTTATTTCCTTCAATTTAGCTACTGGAAAAGTTTCACTAGCCGGATTCCCCCCACCAAAGCTAATAATTTCCGGATCATTCATCATTTTTAAGATTTCCCGAATAGCTGATGCCTTAACACCACTGATTCGATTTGAAAATTCAAACTTCATATTAATTCCTCCTCTTTTATTGTTTATTATAAACCAAATATTTGTTAATGCAAACAACAACAATTTAGTTTATAATAATAAAAAAGGAGGGAGTTTTTTTGCAAGCACTTTTTTTAGTCCTTCATAAAGTCGAAAAACTAGACGATTTACTTTTAGCTTTACAAAATAATGGTATCCAGGGTGGTACGATCATTGATAGTAAAGGAATGTTAAACACTTTAAAAAATCAGGACAATTTCATTATTGAATCATTACGAATCTTTTTAGAAGATCCTCGCGAAAGCAGCAAAACATTATTTTTTATCCTAAAAAAAGAACAAGTTGATAACGCTAGAAAAGTTATCGATGAAGCTTTAGGAGGCATTAATAATCCTAATACTGGGATCATGTTTGCTATTGATTTAGCTTTCGTTGATGGATTGAAAATGGATTAAAATAAAAACAGCCGTAGCTGTTTTTATTTTAATTCGCCGTAATATCTATGCATACAAAGCATTTTGATTAATATTAGAAATAACATTTCTAATTCCATTCCATATCTGGAGATCATCACCAAATAAGTCAACAATCGATCCCTTATCAACAAACGGTGATTCTTGTAAAACAGAAAAATCTTTCATAACACCATTTCTTACTATAAATTCAACTACTTGATTGACAAAATAAATTTGATTTGAATTTAAATTTCTTTCATCTAAATACTTGGCAAATGCTTTTTTAGCTGCATTCAAGTCTAAACC
>NZ_JAGHEW010000027.1 GCF_017889095.1 Thomasclavelia sp.
TAATTGGATGTGGATTTGTAGGATCAACATCAGCATTTAGTTTAATTCAAACAGGGTTATTTTCTGAAATGGTTTTAATTGACGCAAATAAAGATAGAGCTGAAGGGGAAGCAATGGATCTAAGTCATGGTAGTGCTTATCTAACACCAATGAATATTTATGCTGGTGGTTATGATGATATCGTTGACGCTGGATTAATTGTAATTACGGCTGGAGCAAACCAAAAACCAAATGAAACAAGATTAGATTTAGTTAAAAAAAATGTAAATATTTTCAAAAGTATTATTCCTGAAATCAAAAACAGAAACTGTGAAGGAATCATCTTGATCGTTTCTAATCCAGTTGATATTTTAACTGAAGTTACTTTAAAATTATCAGGATTCCCAGCTAACCGGGTTATTGGTTCAGGTACAGTATTAGATACCGCTAGATTAAAATATGTCTTAGGTCGTCATTTACAAGTCGATCCTCGTGATGTTCACGCTTATATCGTTGGTGAACATGGTGATAGTGAATTAGTTGTCTGGTCTGGTGCCCAGGTAGCCGGTATTCATATCAATCACTTCTGTGAATTAAGAGGACATTTCCATCATGAAGAAGCAATGGAACGCTTAGCTCAGGAAGTTCGTGACAGCGCTTATGAAATCATTGAACGTAAAGGAGCTACTTACTATGGTGTAGCCGTAGCTGTAAAAAGAATTGCCACCGCAATCGTTAAAGATGAACATGCCGTATTACCAGTTTCTAGTTTAATGCAAGGTGAATTTGGCTTAAATGATATTTGTTTAAGTATTCCAACTGTAGTTGGTCAAAACGGAGTTGAAAAAGTAGTTGATATTTATTTAAATAATGAAGAAAATGAAAAACTACAAGCTAGTGCTAAAGCATTAAAAGAAATCTTAGCTGATCTTGATTTAGATTAATCATAGCTGCTATAAGTTACTGACTTATAGCAGTTTTTTTATTTTGGATATTTTTTTAAATTTAAAATATGTTATATTATAATTTGATAGATATTTAGAAAGAAGGGATTTGATGAAATGTCCAAAATGTGGATTTGAAAATAAACAAGATGCTTTATTTTGTAGTCAATGTGGTCATAAAATACCTAAACGTAAACTATTGAGTAAAAAACGAATCATTATATTTAGTGGATTAGTAATCTTAATTGCATGTCTAGTTGCTGGTTATTTTATTTTCTATAATAAAGATACCAAAGATGATTATTTAAATACGATTGATCAAGGTGATAAATATTATGAAGATTTTGATTATCAAAAAGCTGAAGATTCCTATTTACAAGCAATCGAAATTGATCCTCACCAGGTTGAACCGTATGAAAAATTAGCCGATTTATATATGGCACAAAACGATTATTCAAAAACAGCTGAAATCCTAAATAAAGCAACTACTAGTAACGATGATCAAACTTTAAAAACCAAATATACTTTAATAACTTATTTACAAGATGTATTGATCAAAAAAGAAGGCGTAATCAAAGAAGGTAATTATCAAACTAGTTATTCGCATATCACCACACCTAATGATTATTTTTCAATCAACAGTTTACATGAATTAAGTGGTGTTCTAACATTTAGGATCATGGATTTTGATAATGATGATCAGGCTGAACTTTTAGTTTTAACCCTTGATAATAAAGTCCCTGCAGATAATAATACTACTAATCAAATTGTTATTAGTATCTATGAACAAGAAGATGATGAGGTAGTATTAAGCGACCAGCTAACATTAGAAAAAGATGTTTTAGGTGTTGATGATAAAGAAAAAGGTGGTATCTTCATTAAGAAAAATGATGGTAAAATTTATCTTTGCGGTACGTTATATGATCTTGCTTATAATTATAGCGATGGTTATGAACACTTAACCTTTATTTTAGAATATCAAAATAATAAATTTGTAAAAAAATTATACAAACACGAAAGTGCTTCAATTGAAACCGCCAGTGATAAAACAACTAGTAAAATTGTTAAAGAAATCGGTTTAACTAGTGATGCTAAGATCATTGAAAAAACTGGTTATGAATATTTTAATTTTACTGATAATGTTGATGATGTTTTACTTAAATTAACTGGTCAAACAAATTTAAACAGCAATATAAGTCAAAATCTTAATGATCTTGTTTATAAAATTGAATTAGTTTTATCAAACAAAAAAAGTGTTAATACCGATGTATTTGATCCGGTACTAAAAAACTATTATGAAAGTTATCAAAACGGGTTTTCAAGTAACCCTAATCCTGATATTGCCCTTCAAAGCAGCGGCTTACAAGCCCAATATAATGATGATTTAAAACTCTATTACTGCTTTCAGGATATTAATAATGATGGTATTAAAGAATTATTTATTGGTGCCGGTGATAGTCAAGATGATGTCGAAATTTGTGATTTATGGAGTTACAATGGTTTGAATATCAATAGTGCACCAGAAAGCTTTTTATACGGTTATCGAGAAAAAATGAGCTATTATCAAAATAATATAGTTGAAATAACCAGTAATTATGGTGAACATCAAACGAATACTAATTATCAGCTTAATTTCTTAGGTAAGTTAGTTGCCTGTCAAACAAACGGTAATAAAGATGCAACGTTAAAATGGAAAGAATTAACTGAAGATTTGGTCAATTCAAGTAGTAGTGATAATAATGCAGTTGATAAAACTACATTAAAACAAGAATTAGATGCTTTAGAGGTTACATTAAATGAAGCAGATCAACAGGCTGGTTCAATGTACGAAATGAAACAAGCATGTTCAAATGCCTTAAAACAATGGCAAGCTAAAATGAATGAGATCATTGATTTATTAAAAAAACAGATGTCTAAAAGTGAACAAACTGCTTTTGATCAAGAGCAAAGTCAATGGGAAGATAAAATAGAACAAGAAGCTAAAGAAGCCTCGAAAGAAAATAGTGGCGGTTCATTAGAACAGCTAGATTATTTATCATCTAAACGCGAAGCTACTAAAGAACGGGCTTATGAATTATTAGAGCGCTTATAAAAAGAAGAAATGGTCGTATTTCTTCTTTTTCTTTAACACTTAATATTTTTAAAAATAATTGTAATAGTAAGTATATCATCATCTATTTTAGCATCAACTTTGAGATCCATTTGATTACATAATTCTTTTACAATTGCCATTCCTAATCCAGAACCACTGCTTTTACGAGCAACATCACCTTGATAAAATCGTTCAAAAATATGTTCCACCGAAAACGATTCGATAATTTGATTACTGAAATTTAAGATAATTTGGTCATTTTCTTCCTTTAACTCAATTTTAAATGAATTATGACCATAACGAATTACATTTATTACCAAATTTTGAATTATTCGCTTCATCATACTTTCGTCAACATTAACTAAAATCTGTTCATTTAAACAAGTAAACATGGGAATAATTTGTTTTTTTGTTAACTCAGGATAATATGATAAAACAATTTGACAAATTAACGGATAGATTAAGATTGGCTTAATATCAGCCATTTGATTTTGTAAATGAATACGACTATAGAGAAAAAAATCATCCAGCATTTCTTCAACATCTTCAAGTCGTCCTCTTACAATCTTAAAATAGCGCCCTTGATTTTTAGCATCTGTTTGTTCTAACATTTCCAAATAGCCTTTAACACTGGTAAGTGGTGTTCTAATATCATGAGAAATATTAGTAATTAAATTTTTGATTTCTTTTTCTTGATTTAACTGTTTTTGAATAAATACAAAATATTCTTCGCGCTGTTTTTGGTAACAAGCAATAATTTGTTGCAATGGCTTAAAATTAGTCGATGTAGAGATTTTAAATGAACTTTTTTCTTGATATAAATACTCTATTTGTTTTGCTACTGCAATTACATTTGTTCTTAAATGTAAATATAAAAGCAACAACCCCAAAATAATACTACATAATATTAAAATCAATATAGCCATAATTTCCTCCCAATATGAAAAAAGGCTACCTGGCAGCCTTATAAATCTTTTTTCTTCAACACTAAATAATTGATCGTTAAAATTATAGCAGTCATGACCAGGCTAATCAAGATACTTTGGCCATACTTATCTAATTCTAATGAAACTGGTAAATTACCACTTAAATAATAAATACCATATTGATATAATTCAACTCTAAAATGCTCACAAATAACTATCTCTAACATATAAACAAACTGCATAACATATCCAAATCCCAGTAAAATTGAAATCGTAGCATTCCTAAATAAATTTAATACTAATAAACAAATTGTTGCAAATGTTTCATTTAAGAAAGCTTGCGTAAGCAAATAAAATAAATAATCAATAAAGCTAAAGGCACCTAATTCCCGATCAATTATAATTCCTAACAAAAAAGCTAAGAAAATCGCTATTAAACTAAACACCAAATAAATTATAATCCCAATAAAATATCGTGACAAAACTAATTGCCATTTATTTTGGAAATATGGATAAATATTTTTAATATAATTCTTTTGATACTCTTCACCAATAAAAATCATCTGATAAATAAAGACAACCATGACAAATAATGGCGCTTTAGGAAAATAATATAAAAAATCACTGATTGTAGAAGTAGTGGGATCAAAAAAAGCAAAAGCACTTCGACTTTGAATTCCTAAATCTAAATAGAGCATAGCTATAATTAAAACAAATATCATTACAGTTATTTTAAAAGAACGCGAGCGTCTAATTCTATATACGTCACTTTTCAACATATTAATCATTACTATTCCCTCCACTTACTGATAAAAAATACTGTTCCAATGACTTTTGATAGTAAGTACATTCATATACCAGAATATCATTCTTGACTAATTTTTCAATTATCAAAGCACTATCCACATCACTAAAAAGATGTATAGTTTTATTATCGATTACTTTATAATCATCTATCTTCAATTCTTCTTCTAATATTCTAACTGTCTGGTCAACTGGAACTACTTTTAAAAGCAAATAACCCCGACAACGCTGTTTTAACTGCTCATTGTCCAAACATTCGACAAGTTTACCATGACTGATAATTCCATACGAACTAGCAATCTTCGATAATTCGGTTAAAATATGAGAACTTATTAATATCGTTTTTCCTCTTTCTCGATTCAAAAGGATCAACAGCTCTCGCATTTCATTAAATCCTTGTGGATCTAAGCCATTAGTGGGCTCATCTAAGATCAATAAATCAGGATCGTTAATAAGACTCATTGCTACTGCTAATCTTTGTCGCATTCCTAATGAAAATGATTTTACTTTTTTATTTCCAGTATTATTGATCTTACATATCTTTAATAATTCTTCAATTCCTTTTTTAGAATAACACCCTAACGCTAAAGCTTTGACTTTCATATTATCAAAAGCGGTCAAGGACTCTAATAATCCAGGCTGTTCAATCAAAGAACCAACTCGATGATAAAGATAATGATCGTCACTTGGATAATGGCCAAACAATTTAAAATCACCGCTAGTTTGATGGATCATTCCTGATAAGATTTTCATCAACGTTGATTTTCCAGCTCCATTTTGACCAATTAAGCCAAAAATTTCTCCTTTGGGTATTTGTAAACTAATTTGTTCAATTGCAGCAAACTGATGATATTTTTTGGTCAACTGATTTATCTCAATAGCATTTTCTTTCATTTTCTAAACCATCCTTTCATAAGTTATTGTAACAGTTAAACTTTTAAAAACCGTAAAAAAAAGTTAAAGAAAGTTCAAAGATTTACTTTCCCTAACTTAAAACCAATCCCCCAGACTGTTTCAATCAAATTTGAATTATTACATTTATTTCTAATGTTACTAATATGAACTGAAATAGTTTTATCATCACCAGCATATAGATCTTGCCAAGCATATTCATAAATCTCTTTTTTACTAAATGCACGGTTAGGGTATTTTAGTAATAACTCCATGATCTTATATTCATGTTTAGTTAAATGAATTTCTTGTTTATCAACAACCATCGTTTTTTGATCTTGAAGCAAAGAAATATTTTGATAAGATAAATTGGTATTATCTAAATTATAGTTTTTTCTTAACTGCACTTCGATTCGAGCCAATAATTCTTCTAAAGCAAATGGTTTGGTTAAATAGTCATCAGCTCCTAAGTGTAATAAATCTACTTTATCTTTAATACTGTCCTTGGCTGAAACTACAATTATAGGTACTTTAGAATCAATTCGGATTTTCTCTAATACTTTATTTCCGGCTAATCCTGGTAACATTAAATCCATCAAAATTAAATCCACTTTGCTTTGTTGCAATTGCAATAATGCTTCTGTTCCTGAATAAGCACTGATAATTGTATATTTTTCTTTTTCAAGATATTCTTTGATCATTTGATGAATATTAACATCATCTTCAACAACCATTATTATTGCCATTGTTATACCACAATCCCATTACAATGATCTATTTCATGTTGAATAATTTGTGCAATAAAGCCATTATATGTTTTGATTTTTTGTTTAAAATTGATGTCAAGATATTTAACTTTAATTTGTTGATATCGAGTTACTTCTTTTTCCTCAGATAATGATAAACACGCTTCTTTGGTTTTATAGCGTTCTTTAGAAAATTTAATGATTTCTGGATTAAGCATTACCAAATAATCATCTTTTTCCTTTACAACAATAATTCTTTTATTTATTCCAATCATATTTGCTGCCATACCAACACAATTATCTTCATGAAATTTAATTGTATCCAATAAATCTCTAACTACATCAAGATCATCTCTAGTAGCCTCTTTTCCTTTTTGGTTTAGCAAAAAACGATCACTTACAATATCTCTAATCATATTTATCCTCCCAATATTACACTTTTCATTTTTGCCATTGTTTTGGCCACTGACTTTTTAGGAATTGTCGCTGTAAATCCAGTTAAATCCCGTTCTTTACCACCAAGTTCACCAACGCCAATTTGAACCCAGCCAGAAATACAAATAACATTATCACTAAATTCATATTTAATATAATGCATCGCTGTCATCAATCCCGTTCCTTTTTTCCAAACACGTTCCCCATTATAATTAATTTCATGATAACCATCATTCATTAAGATCATGCGAATATCATTATTAACTTGCCAAACATCTCGTCTACATTCATATATTTCTACTGTTCTAGCCATCTAAGTTCCCCTCCTAAACACATTTTATTTAAAAATAATTATAACTTAAATTAAAAATAAAAAAAGTAATTTTTAATTTCCAGGAGTAAATGTTAATAGGAGGTATTTTTATGACAGAAAATATGATTAAAAAAGAAGATGTAATGAAAGCCTATGACAAAGCTATTGAAAAAGTAACTGA
>NZ_JAGHEW010000239.1 GCF_017889095.1 Thomasclavelia sp.
GCTTAAAATATGTGGATAATAAATTAACTGATTTTGTTATAGTATTGAATGTAAATGGTTATCAAAAATTAAGAAACACTGATATATTTTATGAAAAAAGTCAAAAATATTGGCAGGAAGAAGTAGAGGCTATTTGGTAAAAATAATAAGTTAAAAGTATAGTTTTCTATATTGTTTGAAGATTATACTTTTTTTATGATGTAAATAAAAACTTGACACAAGCTATTTTATTTTCTATACTTATGTTTAGGGTAAATAAAAGTTTGGCGGTGATAAAAATGGTCTATAAATCAGAAGATATTAAAAAATTAAATAGTTTGGTTTTATTAAAAAAATTATATCAGGTTAAAGATGCTACAATGGCTGAATTAGTAAAAACAACTCAATTTTCGCAATCATCAGTACGCAGTATTTTAAAAGATTTAGAAACTAAAAAAATCTTAGTCTTAAAAAATATTGACCAGTCAAGTGGGGGCAGATGTCCGGCTCGGTATACTTTTTCAAAAGAGTATTTTCAAATATTATCAGTATTTATTGATGAGGGTACGGTAGAAATAATGCTTAAAGATATTTTTAATCAAGAAATCTTTTCAAAGCATCTTGTTTGTAAGCTAAATGCAGAATTAGAAAACATAATTATTCAAATTATAAACGAATGTCAAGTAAATTGTATAAGTATTGCTTCCAGTGGGGTTATTCAGGACGATTGTTTTTATACCGATCAGGGTGATTATATGACTAAACATGAAATTGCAGTGAATCTTAAAAAGCAAACAAAAATCCCGATCATTATTGAAAACGATGTCAAGTCGATGATGATGGGAATTCAGGCTAATCAAGAATATGATCAATTAGCGTATTTGTATATGAGTGAAACTGGTGTTGGGAGTGCTTATTATCTCCAGGGAAAGATTTTAAAAGGAAATCAGTCATTTTCTGGAGAATTAGGATTGTTACCACATGGAAAACAAACGATCAATGAAGTTATTGCCAGTAAACCAGGAGAAGATGAATTGGAAGATATCTATGCAAAGCTACTTGTTACTATTGCAGTGACGATTGATCCACAACGAATTATTTTAGCGGGTAAAAATATTGATCATATATCAATTGAAAATATTATTAATAAGATGCACAAATGTTTAAGTTTAAAATATCAAATTAATATCGATATTTCCACTCAGCCGTTAATTGATGGTTTAAACGGGTTACATTATTTAGGAATCTTAAAATTATTTGATTTATATACTGATTATCAAAGGGGGAAATAGATTTGGAGAATAAAATATTTTTCTTTGATTTTGATGGGACTTTAAGAATCGAAGAAAGTGATGAGATCACTAAACAAACATATCAAACCTTTAAACAATTAAAAGAAAAAGGCTATTTATTATTTTTAAATACGGGCAGAAGTTATCATGCTTTGGGTAAGTTAGTATATACTTTACCATTTGATGGTTTTATTTGTGGCTGTGGAACTTATATTAACTATCAAGATAAAGTTTTACTGGAAGCAAAGCTTCCTGATGAAAAAAAGCAGGAAGTTTTAGATTGTTTAGAAAAATATCATATTGATGCTTATTTTGAAGGCCATCAAGGATTATTTTGTAATCAAATCATATCTAGTTACATGAAAAAGCAAATCGAAAGTATTGAAAAAAGAGGCATGAAGTTTTTACCAACTAGTGATCCTAGTTTTCATTTTGTTAAGATGTCAATTCATTATCCTAATGATCAAGTACGAATTAACTTTGAAAAAGAAATGAGCAAATATTTTGATTTTATTATTCGTAATCAAGATGAAACTGAAGTAGTGTTAAAAGGCTATTCTAAAGGAAAAGCAATTAAAAAGTTATTAAACGATTTTAATATCGCTTACGAAAACAGTTATGCTTTTGGGGATAGTAATAATGATGAAGAAATGTTATTAGCTACCTGTCATAGTGTTTTAATTGGTGATGATGCCAAACATTTAATTGATAAAGTTAGTTTTGTTTCCAAGGATGCTAAAAATGATGGTGTTACGTATGCTTTAAAACAATTAAAAATTATAGATTAAAATAGTGGAGGGAAAATGGAGATTACAAGTGAATTAGTTTATCAGTTAATTACAGAACAGTTTTATAACTGGCATGATTTAGAAATTACACCCGTTAGTCATAGTGGCAATGATAATCGCACTTTTCATTTAGGAACTAAAATGACCGTAAGATTACCAAGTGCGAAAAGATATGTTAGTCAGATAGAAAAAGAAGCAAAATGGCTACCTTTTTTAGCTAAACATTTAACACTGCCAATTTCTAAACCAATTGCCATCGGTAAACCAAATAACAATTATCCTTATCCTTGGTCAATTAATCAATATATTGAAGGAATTCCCTTAAATCAGACTAGCGTAGATAAGGTGACTTTAGCTAAAGAGTTAGCAGCTTTTTTGAAACAATTACAACAAATTGATATTAAAGATGCGCCACTTGCTGAAAAACATAATTTTTTTCGTGGGGCTAATCCGATTGTTTATCATGACCAGGTAGAAGCTACGTTGAAACAACAAAAAGATTTACCAGTTACTAAATTGAAAAATCTTTGGCAACAGGCAATTGATGCCGAATATGAACAAGAACCTGTTTGGCTTCATGGCGATATTGCACCTGGAAACTTATTGATTAAAAATGGTCATCTTTGTGGTGTAATTGATTTTGGAATAATGGCAGTTGGTGATCCTGCTTGTGATTATGCCATGGCCTGGACTTATTTTGATCGTCAAAGTCGTCCCTATTTTTTAGCGGGATTAGATCAGGGAATGATTATGCGAGCTCGTGGCTGGGCTTTATGGAAAGCTTTGATTACTTATGATGATGTCAATGAAGAAATAGCCAAAAATGCTAAAGATACAATTAATGAAATTTTAAAAGAAGAGGAGATGAAATAATGAATACACCAACTATAATAACCAATCGGTTAATTTTAAGAAAATTTAATCTAAACGATATTGAAGCTTTTTATCGAATTTACCAAGATGAAAAAGTTAATACTTTTTTACCATGGTTTCCCTTAAAATCACTTGAAGAAGCTAAAGATTTTTTTAATGAAAGATACCAAAGTGTTTATGATCAAGA
>NZ_JAGHEW010000240.1 GCF_017889095.1 Thomasclavelia sp.
CTGTTGATATAGATATCTCGAAAGAGAAATTTATGGAGATGGAGGTGGTGAACATGAGCGATTTTGAAATTCTGTCTTTGATGATTGGAATTCTATCAATCATTGTAAAACTGCTCCTTGAAATTATTAAGGAAAACAAAAATAACTACCTCACATATTTTGGAAGACTTGAGGTAGTTATTACCAAAAATAAACCCAAGGCATAACCGCTTATCGGTTGTTCCTTTTATAATTTCATTATAGTTTATGTCATTTTAGTTGTCAATATACATAAGTGTTACAATTTTTTTCGATAAAGTAAACACTTTAAATTAACATCACCTGAAAGTTCAAGGACAATTTCTTTTTCCCCTACTCGCTGGAAACCTCTACGCTCATAAAATTGATATGTGCAATTGGTATCAGTAAACAAATAAATTTCTTTACCAGCTTCTCTTATTGAAAGTTCATTTAAAAGATATGTACCTATTCCTTTTATTGAACTATCAGGATCAGCAGCTAAAAAACGAATTTCACCATCAGGCTTGTAATGTTTTGTATAGCTAGCAAACATTTCTCTGTTGGCTTGATTATATGGCGCTACGCCACTATCAAAAAATAAATTTTGAATGATATCGATGATCTTAATATATAATCCTTTTAAAAATGATTTATAAGGTTTTGGTTCATCTTTCATGTCTACAATAAGTACTCCTAAAAGTACATCTTGATCATAAGCAGCAATAACCTGTGAGGCATTAGTATATTCCAAATACCAAAAATATCTTCCATAAGCCTTTAAAATAAATTTACTTTTTGTGTATTCATCAAAATGCATTCCTTTAATGGCATACTGGATAACTTTTTTAAAATCTTTTTTATTTAATTCTTTTATTTGCATTATTTGTTACCTTTATTCTATTTTATATTCTTTTTAGATTGGAGATTGACAATTAGATTAATCGTACAAGCACAAAGTAAAACAATACCTATTTCTAAGCCTTCATGATCAATAATATTCAACCCAATAAGAATTATACTAAAAACAATCCCAACTCCAGAACATATTATCCCAATATCATTGCCTGTAATAACCCTTTTTTCTTTTTTTACTTTATCAAATACGCTCATTTTTACTTCTCCTTAAAATATCTTTTTATACTGGTCTAATCAAATGATTTTCAAGAAAAGTTTCAAAAGTATTTGCTGCACCACTATGTTCAACTATTTTTCCAGCTATAACTTTATCAATATTTATACCATTAATTTCTAAAACTTTATTGGTAGGTGTTATTTTTAAAAACTCACCTTGATGAGTTCCTCGCATAATAAATTTTGAAATAACATAATCCCCTACTTCATATTGGTGAATTAGTCAGGATAGGTTTTTTTTAAGCAAAAAGATGTTGTTTCATTCCTGCAATACCAATAACTGTTTCTTTATTTCCAATTCTTTGAATACAATTTACTGATACATATTGAAAAATTTCATCAAGCAAATTATTAGAAACAATAACTTCATAAAAATATTTTACAAGATCTTATAACCATCACCTATTATAATTCATTTTTTATGTTATAACATATTTCTAAAATATTACCTTTTCTATATTGATATCTTCTACAATTGCTTCTATTAGCCTTTAATGGATTACAAATTTGAAATTATTTCCAGGGCAATATCTTTAGCTTTAGTGCTAGATACATCTTTATCTTCTGTTTTACCTAAATAGACACAAAAATATTTATTTTCCTCTCTTTTTTCCGCAAACCCTGTAAACCAGGCATCAACAACTACACCATGAGATTTTCCTAGTCCCGTTTTTCCATATATATTAGTTTGATTGGCTACAAGCATTACTTCTTTTAAATTTTCCTGGGTCTTTTTAGAATATTGGCTATCTTGTCCAAAAATACGTTCGAGGACTTCTACTTGTTCTTGGGGAGATATTTTTAAAGAAGATTCAATCCAAAAACCAGTTAATGATCGATTGTTATTGTTGTTATTTAAAGTTCCATGCCAATCGGAAATATCACAGTTTCCATAATCTAATTTATTCAGTTCTTTTTGCATTACCTCTTTTCCAATTTCATCAATAATTTGACGATAATACCAGACACAAGAGGTTTGAAATGCTTCTTTAAAATCAATATCTTGATTCCAACTATCATTCCAAAAGATTTCTCCACTCCATTTTCGAAGTGAATTTTCGGGAGTAATAATTTTATTTTCTAAAGCAATTAATGAAGAAATAATCTTAAAAGTAGAACATGGTGAACGTTTTGTAACTGCCATTTCTTGATTATAAATTTGATAATTGTTATTAGCTGGATCATAAATAACAGCAGTACCGTTAATACCATCAAAATAATCTTCCCAGTTTTCTTCGATAATTTTAGGTTCACTAATAGTTTCTTTAGTATTAACATCAGTTGTTGATGATGTATTTTCGCTAGAACAGCCACAAAGCAAACTAGGGATAAGTATTAATATAATAATTACTTTTTTTAAAAAAATTAAATGATTTTGCATAAAGTTTCTCCTTTATAACAGCTAACTAAAAGGATGTCATTAAAACATCCTTTTATCCACTATTCTTCTGTTTCATCATCAGTTTCTGTTGCTTTTTCGACAACTTCAACAGTTGATACTTGATGACCTTCACTAACTTTGATCAAACGAACTCCCTGAGTAGCTCTTCCAGCAGTTTTTACTTGTTCCATTGGTAAACGAATCATAATTCCATCATCAGTCATGATCAATAGATCTTCGTTTCCATTGACTGCTCGTAAAGCAACGATTTGACCATTTCGAGCAGTAGCATTAATTGTCTTAACACCTTTACCACCACGATTTGATAAACGATATTCATCTAACGGTGACATTTTTCCATAACCATGCTTTGTAACAACTAAAATATATTGACCTTCGTTGTTTGTAGTCATACCAATGACTTCACTACCATCAACATTAATTCCTTTAACACCGCTGGCAGTTCTTCCCATTGGACGAACTGTTGTTTCTTGGAAACGTACTAATTTACCATTAGAAGCAGCAATTAAAATTTCATTATTACCATCAGTTAATTTTACTTGAACTAATTGATCATCGTCTTTTAAACTGATTGCAATCTTTCCCGATTGACGAATTCTTTGGAATTCGTTGATATGAACACGTTTAACTAGACCATTTTTAGTTACAAATACTAAATAATAATCATCAGATTTTTCAAACTGATCACGATTTATATTGATCATTGATTTAACTTGTTCTTCTTTATCTAAATTCAATAAATTAACTACTGGTAAGCCTTTGGCAGAGCGTCCAAATTCTGGAACATTATAACCTTTAATTCGATAAACTTTACCAAAGTTTGTAAAGAATAATAAATCATCATGAGTAGACATATTAATCAATGAACTAACAATATCATCATTGTTAGTAGACATACCTTTAATTCCTCGCCCACCACGATTTTGTGCTTTGTAGGTATCTACTGGCATTCTTTTTACATAACCATTATTAGTAAGTGAAATAATGACATCTTCAACTGGAATTAAATCTTCATCTTCTAAATCGAAAGTTCCCTGGATGATTTCAGTACGTCGTTTATCACCATATTTATTTTTAATTTCCATTAATTCATCATTAATAATTGATAATAAACGTTCTCTGTTTTCTAAAATATCTTTTAAATCAGCAATAATTTCTAATAATTTATTTAATTCATCTTCAATCTTTTGTCTTTCCAAACCAGCTAAACGTTGTAATTGCATTTCTCTAATGGCCTTAGCTTGTTTATCAGACATATTGAATTCTTCCATCAATCTTGTTTGAATGATTTCAGTAGTACGACTAGAACGAATTAATTCAATAATAGCATCAATTTGATCCAATGCTCTTTTTAGACCTTCTAAAATATGAGCTCGATCTTCAGCTTTACCTAATCGATATTTAGTTCGACGACGAATTACTTCTTCTTGATGCTCTAAGTATAAAGTAATCATTTCTTTTAGATTAAGAGTTTTCGGTTCATTATTAACTAAAGCGATACAGTTGGCTCCAAAAGTTGTCTGTAATGAAGTTAATTTATATAATTGATTTAAAATTACTTCAGGCTGAACATCACGCCGTAATTCAATTACGACCCGAATCCCCTCGCGATTTGATTCATCACGTAAATCAGTAATTCCTTCGATTTTCTTTTCTTTAACTAGCTGAGAAATCTTTTCAATCATTCTCGCTTTATTAACCATATATGGTATTTCAGTTACGATAATTGATTTTTTATTACCATGTTCTTCAATTTCTGTTTTAGAACGCATGATAATTAAACCATTACCAGTTTCATAAGCTTTTTTGATTGCACTTTTTCCTAAAATATAACCACCAGTAGGAAAATCCGGTCCCTGGATATAATTTTCCATCAATTCCATGATTGTAATATCTGGATCTTTAGCTACTGCTAAAATCGCATCAATAACCTCACTTAAATTATGAGGTGGGATATTGGTTGCCATCCCAACCGCAATACCAGTAGAACCATTGATCAATAAATTAGGTATTCTTGCTGGTAAAACAGATGGTTCTTTTTCTTCACCATCATAATTAGGTACAAAATCAATTGTATCTTCTTTTATATCTCTAACTAATTCGCTAGAAATTCTTGACATTCTCGCTTCGGTATAACGCTGGGCCGCTGCACCATCACCATCAATAGAACCAAAGTTTCCATGACCATCAACTAACATATAACGATATGAAAAGTCCTGAGCCATTCTAACTAATGCTTCATAGATTGATGAGTCACCATGAGGATGATATTTCCCCATTACTTCCCCAACGATACGAGCTGACTTTTTATATGGTGATCCAGGCAAGCAGCCTAAATCACTCATTCCATAAATAATTCTTCGTTGAACAGGTTTTAACCCATCACGAACATCAGGTAATGCACGCGCAACAATAACTGACATTGCATATTGCATAAAAGAGTTTTTCATTTCTGATGTCAATTTTACTTTTCTTATTCCTCTTTCTTCCATCACTTTTCTCCTTTATTAAATATCTAAATCAGTTACATATTTGGCATTTTCCTGGATAAATTCACGACGTGGTTCAACTTTTTCACCCATTAACATATCAAAGATCATATCGGCTTCCATCGCTTCATCTAAATCAATTTGATTTAAAATCCGACGTTTAGGATCCATCGTAGTTTCCCATAATTGATCCGCATTCATTTCTCCTAAACCTTTATAACGTTGAATTGTATATTTAGCTCCTGGACCAATCTTAGTTCTTAAATCATCTAATTCTTCATCACTATAACAATAATGTTCTTCTTTGCCTTGTTTTAATAAATATAAAGGTGGCTGAGCAGCATAGACAAACCCATTTTCAATTAACGGTTTTAAATAACGATATAAGAATGTAAGCATTAAGATACGAATATGACCCCCATCAACATCAGCATCGGTCATGATAACGATCTTATGATATCTTAGTTTATCAAGATTAAATTCTTCACCAATTCCCGTACCAAAAGCAGTGATCATTGAACGAATTTCGGCGTTACCAAGAATCTTTTCTAGTCTTGATTTTTCACCATTTAAAATTTTACCTCTTAACGGTAAGATAGCCTGAGTTTTTCGATCACGTCCCATTTTGGCACTACCACCAGCGGAATCCCCTTCGACAATAAAGATTTCGCATTCACTGGCATCCTTACTAGAACAATCAGCTAATTTACCAGGTAAATTAGAAACTTCTAAAGCATTTTTTCTTCTTGTCATTTCGCGCGCTTTTTTAGCAGCCATTCGCGCTCTTGAAGCAACAATCGCTTTATCGACAATTGTTCTAGCTGTATCTGGATTTTCTAATAAAAATTTATCTAATGAACTAGAAATGATATTACTTGCAATTTTTCTAACTTCTGCATTTCCTAGTTTTGTTTTTGTTTGCCCTTCATATTGAGGATCAGGATGTTTTACTGAAATGATAGCTGTTAATCCTTCACGAACATCTTCACCAGACAGAGCTTCATCATCTTTTTTTAATAAGCCATTATTTTTAGCGTAGTTATTAATTACTCTTGTTAAGGCTAGACGGAAACCTTCTTCATGAGTTCCCCCTTCGTGAGTATTAATATTATTACAGAAAGAATAGATATTTGATTGATATCCATCATTATATTGCATTCCTACTTCAATCGCGATATCCTGTTGCATATCTTCAACATAAATAATTTCATCATGAATTGGTGTTTTATTCTTATTAATATAAGCAACATATTCTTTAATTCCACCTTCATAATGATAAACATGTTTACGATTAGCACCATTACGAGTATCTTCTAATGAAAGTTTTAAACCTTTATTTAAAAATGCCAATTCACGAATTCGCTGTCTTAAAATATCATAATCATAGACAGTACCTTCTTTAAAGATTTCCGGATCAGCTTTAAAAGTAACCTCAGTACCCGTAGTATCACTATCACCAATTATTTTTAAAGATTCTAATGGTGTTCCCCCATTTTCAAAACGTTGGAAATAAATATGACCATCACGATATACTTTAACTTCTAACCACACTGATAAGGCATTAACAACCGAAGCCCCAACACCATGAAGACCGCCAGAAACCTTGTATCCGCCACCACCGAATTTTCCGCCGGCATGTAATACCGTAAAAATAGTTTCTACTGTTGAAATTCCTGTTTTAGCGTGAGTTCCTGTTGGCATACCACGACCATCATCAATAACCTGAACAACATCATCATCTTTTAAAATAACTCGAATATGACTAGCATATCCAGCTAATGCCTCATCAATTGAGTTATCAACAATTTCCCAAACTAAATGATGCAATCCTCTAATTGAAGTTGTCCCAATATACATCCCCGGTCTTTTACGAACCGCTTCAAGACCTTCTAATACCTGAATATCTGATTCATCATAACTATGTTGTACTTTTTCTTCTGCCATTATGTAGCCTCCTTGCCACCTGCAATATAGATTTTCTTTGCTTTTTCAATAATCTGATGGTGTATTCCATCGATTGATGTCGTTGTAATAAAAGTTTGAATTTTTTGATTCAAAATATCTAATAACATATTTTTTCTTGTTTCATCTAATTCTGATAAAACATCATCTAATAATAAAACAGGATACTCGCCAATTTCTTCTTTAATTAACTCGATTAGAGCTATTTTTAAACTTAAAATAATTGTTCTTTGCTGCCCTTGCGAAGCAAACTGATAAGCTTCACGATCATTTAAATAAACCTTTAAATCATCTTTATGAATTCCAATGTGTGTTTGCATATAATCAATATCACGCTGATGATTTTTTTGATAAAGTTCTAAAATATGTTGATAAGTAAGTTCTTTTTTTACAAAACAAGCATATCTTAATTTTACTTGTTCCTTTTTTTGTTTAGAAATAAGCTGATAAATCAAAGCAACTTTTTGATCCAGACGGTTAATAAATTCAGTTCTCCGTTTAATTAAATCAACCTGGATCTTGGCTAACTGTTCATCTAAAACTTCTAAATACTCATCACTAGTTTTTCTTTTTTGATTCAATAATTTTAAGTACTTATTTCTCTCTTTTAATAAACTCGTATACTTACTTAAATTAAACACATAAATTGGAGAAATCTTAGAAAGTTCTAAATCAATAAAATGGCGCCGATTTCTCGGACTGCCCTTAATTAAATATAAATCATCAGGAACAAACACAACCACATTTAATAAACCAACATATTCACTTATTTTATAAATATCCTGATCATCAATTTTAGCTTTTTTAAAATCAGTTCCTAAAATAATCTCTAATCGTCTAAGTTTATTATTGGTAATGACTTCTCCTTTTACCTTAGCAAAATCATTATTAAACATAATCATTTGTTTATTGATATGACTTTTAAAAGACTTTCCTACCGAAAGTAAATAAATAGCTTCAATTAAATTAGTCTTACCCTGACCATTACTTCCAATTAAAATATTTATATCATGATCAAACTCAATAAAAAAATGATCATAATTTCTAAACGTATCTAAACTTAATGAATTAATTTTCATTATCCAATCACAAAACTAGCACCATTATACTCAATTTGATCATTAGTACGTAGTTTTTTTCCACGACGGGTTTCAACTTCTCCGTTTACTAAAACTAAACCACCTTGAATCACTGCTTTAGCTTCAGCACCGCTTGATACACAATTTGTGTATTTTAAAAATTGTCCTAAAGTTATGTATTCATTTTTTATTTGAATTGTTTTCATGACATCCCTCTTTTTCATAAATATATACGCATTATAACATAAATCCTATAAAAAAGCAAAAAAATAAGCATATAAACGATGTTATTTTATTAGTTAATAAATTATGGTTTTTAAAAAAAATTGCTCATATTTAAAATTTATCGGCATATACATAAACTAACCAGTAAAAAACTATGAAAAAAAAGAAAAAGCTACAAACTGTAGCTTAGAAAGTTCTTACTGGTAAAACTAATTGAATTAAATCATCTTTTTCATATTCTTTGATGATAAATGGTTTCATTGGACCAGTGAATAAAATTTTAACTTTAGGTTCATTGAAAGATCTTAATGCATCTGTTGCATACTTAGAACTAAAAGAAATACTTAATGGATTTCCTTTATAGAAAGAACGATCTAAAATTTCTTCAACTGAACCGATTTCTTGCATATATGATGATAACACAACTTTTTCATCAGACATATCAAGTTTAATAATATTGTTTTGTTCATTATTTAATAAAGAAACACGATCAATCGCATTTAATAAATAATGAGTATCAATATCTAATTCAAAATCAAAGCTTTCAGGAATTAAACGATTAGTATCTGGGAAAGTACCATCGATTAATCGTGTTTGAATAATGTTGTTGTCAAAAACATATAATACTTTACGATCAGAAACATAGATTTCAATTAAATCATCACGTTCAATGATTTTTGCAATTTCATCTAATGATTTTTGGGGAATCGTAATATTAAAAGTGACTTCATCATTTAAAGGTGTTATTTTTTTAGCTAAACGATAACTATCAGTAGCGGTTGCTTCTAATTGATTATTATTAGCCTTAAAGTTGATTCCCGTTAAAATTGGTTTATGTTCTTTTTCGCTAGCAGCAAATTTAGTTTGAGTAATTAAATCTTTTAATACAAACGCATTGATTAAAACTTTTGTTCCGGTTTTAGTTAAATCAATACGTGGATAATCTAAAATATCGCTACCATTTAAATCGAATTTAGAAGTAGCTCCAGAAATTCTTGTTAAAGCTCCATCAATGATTTCAATATTGATTTCATCACTATCGATTTTTCTAACGATTTCTAAAATATAACGTGAATTTAAAACAACACCACCTGTTTCTTCAATAATTAGATCATCACCTTCAAGTTTTGTTTGAATAGTAATGTCTGAATCACTACCAGTAAGGATTAAACAATCTGATTGTAAATCAAATTTAATTCCTGTAAGTACTGGTAAAGGACTACGTACAGAAACGGCTTTAGTATTTTTTGATAATGCATTTAATAATTTAAGACGATTAACTTTAAATTTCATAATTGCCTCCTTGAAATTTATTATATATATTTCTTTTAAATATTTCTACTAATATTATTAGATTGTGACTTTTGTGAATAAAGTAGAAAAAGCTGATGTTTTCAATGTTTTAATTGTGATTTGATTGTGTCTAATTTATTCCTAATTTGTGCTTTAACTTGTTGATAGCTAATTTATAGTCAGGATCTTTCTTAATTTTACTATCAACTCTAGCACATGCTTTCATTACTGTAGAGTGATCACGATTACTAAATACCACACCAATTTCCGAGAAAGTCACATCAAGCAGTTCCCGCATTAAGTACATGCATATTTCTCTAGGTGTTGTTAGTTTTCGGGTTTTATTTTTAGATATTAATTGGCTGATTGTTAGATAATAAAACTCTGCTGTTGTTTTTAAGATTAGTTCTTTAGTTAAAGTAGCTTTAGGATTTTGAACTACTTTATCATCTTTAAAGGCAACTAAAGCAAAAGCCATATCAATATTATTAGTATGATTCATAATACTGCAAAAAAACAGTCGTTTTAACGCCCCTTCAAGATTACGAATATCTTTGCAATAATGATTAGCCATAAAATCAACAACATCATCTTGAATAATTAATGATGGATTATCTAAGTTTTCAATCTTTTTTTCAAGGATTGCTCGAGCAGTTTCAAATTCTGGTGGATCAATTCCAAAACTTAAACCAGAATTAAAACGACTAATTAACCGAGATTCAATTCCTTGTAATTCTTCAGGCATTTTATCACTAGTGATAACAATTTGTTTATTATTATTGATAAGTTCATTAAAAATATGGAAAAAGATCTCACTACTTTTTTCTTTATTAAATAAAAACTGGATATCATCAATTAATAACATATCTAAATGTTTATATTTTAAATAGATATCGTTACTATTTTTCCCTTTCATCGCGCCAATGACTTCATCAACAAATTCTTTACTAGTAATGTAACGAATTTTTAATGATGGATTGGTTTCTTTAGCATAATTACCAATAGCATTAAGTAAGTGAGTTTTTCCTAGTCCTGGGTTACTGTAAATAAATAAAGGATTGAAATTAGTCCCAGGATTACTAGAAACTAGTAATGCAGCATTTTGAGCCATTCGATTGGAACTTCCAACCACAAAGTTATCAAAAGTGAAGGTTTTATTAAGATTATCTTTGAAATCTTCATCTTGATGTAAAGCTAAAGTTTTCTTAAAATCATCTTCTCCTAATATTTCAACGGTAACTGGAGAAGCAAGCATACCTGAGAGGATTTCTTCAATATCTTTTTGATATTTTTTAATAGTTTCTACATTAAATGAATAAGGATTAGTAATGACAACCTTATTATCGCTAATCGATGCAATTTTAGAAATTCGTAATACCGAATCCATGATAATTTTATCGATTTGACGATTTTCAGGCAGGTCATGCTTTTCTAGCGTATCTAGACATAATTGCCAAATTTTACTATTATCATTCATTTTTTTACCTCCGCAACTATCATTATAAGTTAATAAATTGTAAATTTAAAGGAAAAAAAAGAGGCCTTTTTCCTATTCACAAAGTTATTCACAATAATTTTAGCCATTTTGTAAGAAAATAACAGATATTCACAAAATTCACAAATTTATTTGTGCATATAAAAAGATGTGAATGTGAAATATGTGCTTATTTATACGTTTATGACTATACGTTCATAATAAAGTCACAATTAGGTTGTTGTAATAATCAGTATTTTTTACAAAATTCACATTTATTCACGTAGTTAAAAATAACAATATGAACATGTGCATAACATGTGTGAATTAAACGGTGATTTTGTGGGCAAGAAAAAATAAATAGTTAACATCTACTCACTTTTTCGTTAATTTCATTGACTTAATGGGGTTTTTCATATAAAATGGTGGGGCATATGTTATTTGTATAAAAGTATTAAAGTATGGAGGTGTAATTAATGAAAAGAACATATCAACCAAATAGAAGAAAAAGATCAAAAACTCATGGTTTTAGAGCTAGAATGGCTACTGTAGGAGGAAGAAAAGTACTTGCACGTCGCCGTAAAAGAGGAAGAAAAGTATTGTCTGCTTAAAAAAATCCACTTTACGGTGGGTTTTTTTTCTAAATTTTATGAAGAAAGAATATCGTATTAAAAAAAATGAGGATTTTAGTCTCATTATTAAACAAAAACAAAGTTTAGCTAATCGTTCTTTCATTATTTATTACCGTAAGAACGATCTTGATCATGCCCGAGTAGGAATATCAGTAAGCAAAAAATTAGGTAAAGCAGTAGTGCGGAATAAAATAAAGCGTCAAGTAAGAATGATGGCATCAAAAGTAATTGATTTTAATAAAAACTATGATTACATCGTCATTATTCGAAATATTTATTTAGATTTGGATTTTAATTCTAATCTAAATGAGCTACAATATCTATATAAAAAAATATTAAAAAGGATGGAAAATTAAATGGTGTTAGATAACAAGACTAAAAAAATTCTAAAAGTATTTTGTTTAGTTTTCTTAGTTGCTATCTTGACAGGATGTGCTCAAAACCTTGATAGTAGTGGTAAATTAATTGAGTCAAGAGCAATTACAACTTCAACGCCTTGGTCATTAGATGCTGGGTGGTTTGATTTTATTTTTGTAATTCCTTTAGCTAAAGGAATCTTATTTATCAACGAATATGTTGGAAATGTGGCTTTTGGGGTAATCGGGGTTACTATTATCGTTAACTTAATTACATTACCAATTATGATTAAATCAACGGTTTCAACTCAAAAAATGCAATTGTTGCAGCCTGAATTAGAGAAAATTCAACGTAAATATCGTGGTCGTAAAGATCAGGCTTCACAATTACGACAAAATGCCGAAATTCAAAATCTATATAAGAAAAACAATGTTAGTATGATGGGATCATTTGCAACATTCTTGACATTACCAATTATGTTTGCAATGTGGCAGGCCGTTCAGCGAATTGAAATTTTATATAACACAACTATTTTTGGAATTAACTTAGGTGATAAACCAATTGAGTATATTTTAAAATTTGATATTGCTTATCTTGTTTTATTGGTATTAGTTGCGGGAACACAATTCTTTGCAATGCAAATCAACCAAATGATGGCTAAACGGTCACCAAAATATCGACCTTCAAGTCAAATGAAGTCAATGAATACAATGAATAACGTAATGACAATTTTTATTGTTTATTTATCAGCTTCAATGCCAGCAGCAATGTCATTATACTGGATCACAACTAACATTATTAGTATTGTTAGAACGGTATATATTCAATTATTCCATATCGAAAAAGCTCAAAAGGAAGTTGAGGCAACAACAACTAATTTCTTAAATAAGAAAAAGTAGGTGATTAAATTGAAAAAACAGTATACTGCTAAAACAGTTCAAGATGCTGTTAATAACGCATGTCAAGAACTTGGAGTTACAATTGATGAATTAAATTATGAAGTAATTAGTGAAACAAAAACTTTATTTATAAAAAAGGCAACCATTGAATGTTATACAATTCCAATGATTCAAGAGTTTATTGAAACTTATATACGTCGTTTTATTAGTGATATGGGATTTGAAATTGAAACTGTTTCATATCTTCAAAATGGACGAATTTATTGTAATATCAATACAAGTAATAACTCAATTTTAATTGGTAAAGCTGGTGTTATTTTAAGAGCAATTAATTTTATTGTAAAAAACGCTGTCAGCAATACATATAAAAAGCGTTATGAGATTAGTATTGATATCAATGGTTATAAAGAAGATCGTTATAAAAAAGTTGCTTCAATGGCAAGACGATTTGGCAAACAAGTTCAACGTACTAAAACTGATATTAAATTAGATCCAATGCCTGCTGATGAAAGAAAAGTAATGCATCAGGAATTAGCTAAATTTAACCATGTAAAAACTGAAAGTCACGGAGAAGGAAAAAATCGTCACATGGTTATCTCCTATGTAAAATAAAAATACTTTTAAGCACATGTGTAAAAGACCAATATTTCAAATATTGGTCTTTTAATTGCAATAAAGTCTTGCCATGTAGTTAGGTTTAAGGAGTATCCTTAAACTAGGAGGAATAATTATGGAGATAATGATAAATCAAAGTTTGCTTAAAAAGTTACAAGAACAAGGTATCATCAAAATGATTGATCAAGCTGATGAGCGTAATCAGGCAATCACTTCTTTAATCAAGACTTTATATACTTTAGGATATAATGATCATGAAATACTTGGATTATTAAATAAAGAAGCTAGTTTATTAGAAATTTTATTATTTCATTTTGATTTATTGCAAACTAAACAAAATGAATGTTGTTATATGATCAATCAAATTAAACAAAAGATTGAAGAGATAAAGGAGTAAAAAAATGGAGTATACAATTAAACAGGTATGTCAAAAATACGGATTAAACGCTTCAACATTAAGATACTATGAAAAAGAACGGCTACTTCCACCAATTAAAAAGAATTCTAGTAATCAAAGAATTTATAATGAAGATGATTTAAAATGGCTAGAAATTATTATGTGTATGCGTAAAACCGGAATGACGATAGCTTATATTCGTAACTATGTAGATTTATGTAAACAGGGTAATCAAACTCTAGATAAACGTTATGATATTTTAAAAAAACAAAAAGAAATATTAATGTTACAGTTACAGGAATTAAATGCTAATATCGAAATGATTGATTTAAAATTAGAAAAGTTTCAAAATAAACTTTAAACAAGTGCATTAGTACTTGTTTTTTTTGTTTCATATTTAGTAATAAATTTATTTATATTTATCGTTTATGTTATAATTATTCAAAAGATTGGGGGAATTAAATGGATATAATGGTTGTAATTAACCAAATGATCCAATTATTTTTGATAATTGGTCTTGGTTATTTTATGCAAAAAAAGAAGATTTTAAATGATGAATTAAATAGTAAATTAAATTATATAGTTATTGCTATTACAACACCGGCATTAATTTTTTCATCAGTATGTACGACAACAATCAGTGATAAAAGCATGGTTATTTATACTTTAGCGGTAGCTACTGCAGTATATATTGCTTTGCCGGTAATTAGTTTTATTTTGGTAAAGATCATGAGAATCCCAATGCATCAAAAGGGTCTTTATATGTTTATGACAATTTTTTCAAATACCGGTTTTATGGGATTTCCAATAATGAAAGCTTTATTTGGAAATGATGCAGTTTTTTATACTGCTTTATTTAATATTTTATTTAATTTAGAAGTATTTACGCTTGGGGTTATTTTAATGAACTATGGTAAAGACGTAAAGATGAAATTAAATCCGAAAAATATTTTATCACCAGGTGTAGTAGCTTCTATTGTGGCAATATTTATTTACTTTTTAGAAATACCCGTTCCTAGTGTTATAGCTAATTGTTTTGAAATGGTTGGAGATATGACAACACCACTGGCAATGATGATCATTGGAGCGACTTTAGCTAATATTAAATTCAAGGATTTATTTACAGAATTACGATTATATTATTTTACTGTAGTTAAACAAGTGATTTTACCAATTATTGTTTTTCCAGTAATTGCTTATTTTATTTCTAATCCTTTGATTCAAGGGATTACATTGGTAAACATTGCCATGCCAGTGGCCAATAGTGCTGTTTTATTTGCTAAACAGTATGGCGGTGATGTCGAACTGGCAGCTAAAAGTATTTTTATTACAACTTTAGTAAGTGTTTTTACAATTCCATTAATTGTTTCATTGTTATTAATATAAGCACTATTATGTGCTTATATCAGGCTGTTGACAAAGTCGGTTTTTTAAACCGCTTTGCCATACAGCCTTTTATATTTTCCGAAAAATGATAAAAACAGTGTAATTTTGAACTTTTTCATTTTAAATCTCTCATATTTTGGTATTGC
>NZ_JAGHEW010000241.1 GCF_017889095.1 Thomasclavelia sp.
CTTCTCTGGCATCCAATGTTGCCTTAAGATTTAAATTTTTGGTACTTAAAAAGTCTTCGATTTCATTATCCTGAATCTGAGACTTTTTATTATTGATCATATTAATTTT
The DNA here is from genome assembly GCF_017889095.1 of Thomasclavelia sp. GTDB lineage: Bacteria > Bacillota_I > Bacilli_A > Erysipelotrichales > Coprobacillaceae > Thomasclavelia. The sequence goes on from NZ_JAGHEW010000241.1 coordinate 110, forward strand.
TTCTTCAATGATATCTACAGCAACTACTTCATGATGCTGTGACAATAATGTAGCTATGCTTAGTCCTACATAGCCTGTTCCGGCTACTGCTAGTTTCATTATATTTCAACCCCTTACTTTTTTTCATTTGATGAAACATACAGAGTATTTGGTGATAAATCTTTATAAACGACTGCATTTGGTCCTATTTTTGTATTTTCACCTATTCTACTAGATATAATTTTACAACCAGTTGATAATAAGCAATTTTTTTCTATAATAATTTTTTGCTTATTTTCAGGTAAATTTTCATTAATCCCTAAAGTAACTTGATGATATATTGTTTGATTATCATAAATTAATGCTTTAGATGAAATAACTACCCCTAGCCCAGAATGCAATAATCTAATATTATTTCCAATTACTGCTTTATAAGATATTTGAGCATTAATACCTAAAAATATAAAACAAATTTCTTTGATGATTCTAAAAAATAACAATCTAATATTAGCTCCTTTTATATAATAGTTATGCATTAACCTATAAAAAAGAAGAATTATAAAACTTTTAAAACTATTTAATTTTCTGTCATTTTTTATACTATTATATAACGTCATATTTATTTCCTTTCTTTCGTGCCATATATCAGTAAAAATAATTTCTTTCGATAATATGTATTTAAACCAAATAAAATTACACAATAACAAGTTACAAATAATAAAACACCCATTATTAATAAAAACAGCACATCTATATTCAATGTTTTAAAAAAACATACTGGGATTGCTGAAATCAAACAACTGCTAAAAACAAAAATAAATATATTAAATAATTTTTTATCAAAAAATATCCAATTTTTTAATAAATATAATTTTATTCCTAAAGATAAATACAATGAAATAGTTGTTGCTAAACTTAACGCAAAAACTCCATGTTTTTGCAAGAACAATATATCCAAAATTATATTAGAAGCTATATTTATTATCGTTGTAAATAATAGCGTATTGGTTTTTTTCAAAATAAAAAAAAGATCATTTATAATTGTTGTTACACTCATTGCAACTAAACCAATCGAATAAGTTAATAACACCATAGAAGTAGTGTTAATAGCATCTATATCAAATTTACCACGTCCAAAAACAATTATGACGATCTCTTTAGAAAAAATTAAAATTATTGCTGTAAGTGGTGTGATAACACTTATAACAAATATTAGATAGTTTTTTATAAATTTTTTTAATTTATTTTTATCTTTAGATACAGCTAATTCAGCTATTTTAGGAAATAATGCTGTACTAATAGCTGTAGAAAATAGACCATCGAATAAATTTACTAATTTACCCCCATAATTTAAACATGTAACAGCTCCAATGGTTAAACTAGAAGCAAACGCTTTATCTACTATACTATTAAGTTGATTAATTATAGAGTTTAAACAAGTAATTGGAACTCTTTTTAAAACAGATAATATGTTTGTATCTAGCATTTTTTTTGGCATTTTAAATGAATAATATTTTTTGACAAATATATATTCAATAAAAAAAGATAAAAAACTTCCAAATACTATTACATAAGTTAATCCATTTAAACCAGCAAAACCAAAACCAAACAGTAGATATAATATAGGTGGAAGATGCTGAATAACTTCCTTAAATTGCGATTTTGCAAATTGATTATTCGATTGCAATATTCCAGAAAAGAAAGTAGCTAAAACATTAAATATAAACATAAAAGATAAAATTCTAATTAACGGTACAGCAAGAAGAATAGCTGTTTCATTAAAACCAGGAGCAAAAATTTTTATAATAAAATGCGGGAATAAAATGATAATTGCCATTACAGTTATACTTATAACAATAAATACACATATTAACTTATTTGTTAATATATTGGCAGCCAACTTATTTCCTAACGAAATTTTTTCTTTATATTCTGGCAAAAATACTTTCCAAATTCCAATTGAAATCATAGGATAAATAACTTGTATTATCCCAGTTACCATATAATAAACATCAGTTTCATTTGTAACCCCAAATTTAGATGCAATCAACAGTTCAATTATAAATGAAAAAAATTTAGCTAAAAAAAGAAATAAAACTACAATTGAAATATTTTTTAATATATTTTTCATAGTCACTGTCCTTTCAACATCTAAATTCTTTTTAATCTTATTTTTGATATATAATATATCAATAAAATCGGATAAATTTTAAACCACATCATATTCTTCCATAACGAATACGACTCAGATCTAAAAAATTGATAAAGAGATAGTAATATGATCATATAAAAAATTATTCCTAAATCATAATCCTTTTTTATTTGTTTTAATAAAAAACCATATATGCCATATACTAGCATATTTCCAAGATATCCAAAATTTATAAATGCTTCCAATGCACCAGAAAAACCTCTGCCTCCACCTCTTAAATACACATTTGGCTCATATTTTTTTACATACCAGGTAGACAAAGATTCGGTTTTTGTAATAGGCAAAATCAAATTTATTATAGTCAAGCCATATGATTTCCCATATAAATAATCAACATCATCTTTTCTTACGTTATAGCAAATTTTATACCATGTGTTAAATTCACTATCATAAGAAAGTTCTCTGTTTTGACTATAAAAACTTTTCCATAATCCTAAAACAAGGGCAAATACTAACATATAAAAAACAACCATTTTATTTGTGATAGTATTATAATGTTTAAAAATAAAAATTACCGGAAGAATTATTGTAATAAGTTCAGCTCTAGAACCGTTTATATAAGCATTAAATAAAGAAATTATAAAAGAAAATAAAAAAATAAAAAAATCTATTTTATTTTTTTTCTTGAAATAGCCATATAATGAAACAATTGCTACTAACGAGATAGTACTTTTGTAGAATGAAGCAATTCCATAATCAGACATATAAAGGCTCTTTTCTGCTCTTGACATAAAAAAATAGTTACTAATACCAATAGCCCTAATGACATAATAAAATTCTACAAATAGACTAAATAACAATAACGCAATTAAAAAATATCTTATCTTTTTAATATTATAACTAATATTTACAGTTTTATTTGATATTTTTAAAACATCTTGTTTCGATACATAAAAAACAATATTGAATGATAGCATAGATAAATATGAAATATTCATTGCCCAAAAATAATTTGGATGAATAAATTGATTACTTAAAATAGATTCAATTATATAATAATTAACATACGATATACCAAATATATTAAAAACAATCCCAAGACTAAATATATCTTTATTTTTATTGAAATCCAATATACAAATATAACCAAAAACAAAAAATGATGCTATGAATGAAATAAAATTTGATGAAATATATTCATAATTATAAAATAAAAAAATTAACGATAATATTGTAATAATACTATAAATAAATATATAGTATACTTCCTTTTTTGTTATTTTCATTCTAACCTCCCATAATCAAATAAAAGTGCTTTTTAAACTTTATCCTTATCTAAACTATTTAAAATAAAATGTATCTTACTTTTTATTGATCTTATATTATTTACAATATAGATAGTATTTTTTATATGAATATTTGTAAAACAAATTAGATATCTATTCATAATATTAGCTTTTTTATTATTATCTTTGATTTTTTCTACTCTAGAATCATTAGTTTCACGCTTATTCATGTTCTTTAATGAACATGTTACTGATTCATCAATATATACTGGTAAAATACGATATTTACCATCTATTATTTCAAAATAAATTTCTGTAATTTTATTTGCAAATTTTAAATTATCAATCATTATTGATACAATTCCTTGAATGATTCCCTCATCAAAAACAATAAAATCTACTTTACCATGATATTTATCTAAATAATAAAATTTTGTAGTAAAACTAATAATATTTGAAAATGTATTTGTTATATCGGAAAACCTTAGAATTATTTTGATGATTTTTTTGAAAAATAATGGTTTTTTAATAATGAATTTTATCGTAGCAGTAATTTTTAAAATTTTTCGTATAATCGGTCTTTTTTTATGATCTAGAATATAAATTGGCTCTATAACACTATACCCTTGTTTTAGTAATACTTTAACCAATTCATGAGATACTGTACTTTTACCACATCCTGGCAAGCCATAAAATTCAATACATTTAGTAACTATATTATTTTCCATATATTATCCATCACTATTTTCAAAGATTTTTTTATATCAACAGAAGTATCTATATTAACTATCCTATCGCAAGGATGCATTTTCATTACTGCATTTTTTTTATCTTCTATTTCAGCTATTGTCATTTCTGGTTTTCTAGCAATTGCTAGTTCTGATGGTATTACAAGTTTAAAGGTTAAATCCGGTTTATTCATATATGCTGATTTATATATATCCAATTCTCTTTTAGCTATTAAATATAAAATACCATGACCCTTTAACAAAAATTTAGAAAGTAACGGTCCGTCATTATATCCCATGATTTCTGTTTGTGGATATCTATCTACCAGTACCAACATCCCATTGTTTCTTGATCTAGTAATTATTTTTAATTTCTTTTTCTTTTCCTGTGCTAAAGTAATTGCCCATATTATTTTAGCGCAAGAATATAATTTTGCTTTGACTGATGACTTAGTATTTTTTTTATAATTTTCTTTTTCTAATTTTTGTCCTAACCCCTTTCCTCCAATTTTTTTAGCTACCCATTTCATTGGTTTTCTAAATAAAGAACTAGAACCATCTCCACTTCCTAAATATACTGTTTTTACATCTATTTTTTTTCCAAACTCTCTTTGTACATTTTTGATAGTAGTAGATTTACCTGCACCATCACTTCCTAAAAATACCACTACACATCCGCCTGAAGGTGATACCCTTCTATATGGTTTACTAGCATTTAAACATAGTCGTCGTTTTATACCGCCAATACCCCAATAGATTTCTCTTTTGCTCCTAACGACCCATGAAGTTAAAGTTGAATAACCAGTAAATAATTGCAAATCCTTCTTTAATAATCTATGTAATCTATAAAACTGTATCTTTTTATCAATTTCTTGATTTGATAATAAAATTATTATATTTGATATCTCATCATTAAAATATTCTCTACTAGTTAGTTTTAATTTATTGTAATTAAAATATTTTAATAGCCATTTTAATTCTAAAATATCATCCTGATCAATTTTAAAAAACAAATCTCGCCAACGTAATTTTAAAGCATTTCTTACAAAAAAAAGAATCAATTCATCTTCGTAACTAGATGTATAGATTCCGTCACTATTTCTTATTCTATTTTTTAAGATATTATTTCCCAATTCAGTCATAGTATGGCCTTTTAAATGCTTTTGACCAAAAGTCAATTTATGATGAGCATGAAGATGCCATATTTTTCCACTTTCACTATCTAAACCGATAAAATCTTCAATAGCATTATATTGCATTAATTCTGTTGCTCTAAATCTTTTTAAACCACATGTAGTTAAAATTCTATCAATTTCATTTCTTTGTTCAGATAAAAATAATATATCTAAATCAGTATCTCCCAATAACGAAGCATCTAAGTGCTCATTACTTTTCCAATGGCAATATTTAATATTATTTTTATCTAATTCTAAAAACATTTGTTTTATAGATTCTAACATAAATTTACTCCTTATTTTTTAATATTTTATTGTATATTTCCAGATAATCTTGATGCATTGCATCTAAAGAAAATTGATCATATATTGAAGATCTGATTTTACTAATTTCGATATCTAAATTTTCATTGTTTATATCACTTATTTCCTTTATAGTATTTGCCCAAACATCTAGGTTTAATGGCCGTATTCTAATTTCTTGACATTTTCTCGCTATTTCTTTATGAGGTTCAATATCTGATAGAATTGGAACAAGTCCTACATACATTGCTTCCAAAACTGAAATAGGCATTCCTTCCACCAAAGATGGTGAAACATATATCAATGATTCACTAAGTTTGCAAAAAACACTTTCTCTTGAAATTAGACCAGTAAATTTTATTCTATCAATAACACCTTCTTCTTTTGCCAAAGTACGAATATATTGTTTTTCATCTTCTTGACCAATAAATATCATTTCATAATCAGGTAATTTTTTCATTAGCTTTATTAAAAATGAGTGATTTTTTATAGGGATCATTCTTCCAATGTATACTAATGATTTTTTCTTTCTTTTAACAGATTGATTATTAATTATTGATTCTATTCTAAGTACATCAACACCATTTTGAATATATAAAAATTTTGATCCTTTTATTCTTTTTATCGTATTATTATATACTTCAAAAGACGACAAGCTGACACAATTAACATAATTTGAAATCAAAGAACATAAACAGCTAGTAATTTTATACTTAAAATTTCTATCTTTATATGTACTATGAATTGTATATAATGTATATTGCTTAACTTTTAAATATACAGTTGCTAAAAAAAACAACATTGCAGATTTTTGATGATGTAAATGATAAATAACAGTATCATGTTTTTTTTGACACTGATTATTAATTATTTTAACCGCAGATCTTATCTCGAATATATTTTTACCTACTAAATAAATCTCCACATTATTAGGAATATTAATTTCTTGAGGAATAGTTGTATCACACACGATTATTTTTTGCTTAATATTAAATTTATGTTTATCTCTATAAATTATAAATTCATTAACAGGCATACTAGTAACTGATATCGAGTCAATAACAGAAACTACACATATCATGTTTATCTTTTCCTCCCAACAATTTCATTGATCTTGTTAATATATGCATGAATAACGATTTCCCTAGAAAAATTGTTTTCAATATATTTTCGACCCATCTTACCCATCTTTTTTCTATCATCATTGGTAACTTGCAAAAATCTTTTTACAGTATTAACTAGTGCTTCTACATTCCCACCTTGATAAATAAATCCAGTTTCTTGATTTTTGACAGTTTCTTGGCATCCGGGATTATCAGTAGTTATCAAAACTCTGCCAGATGATGCATTTTCAAGTAATACATTACTCATTCCTTCTCCATAAGTGGATGGATGAATAATTGCATGCGATTTGGTTATAAAAGGAATAACATCTTTTTGTTGTCCACGATATATAACTATATTTTGATTTTGCAGTTTTTCTAATTTCTCTTTATAATACTTTTCACTTGGTTCAATAAAGCCAATTATATTAAATTCTGTCCTTGGATAATTTTCTTTAATGATTTTAGCAGCTTCTAAATAATCATCAATTCCTTTATCATGCAGCACTCTTCCAATATAATTGAAAACAACTGTATCCCCAATAATTCCATTTCCACCGTTTGGATAATCTTGTAATGGAAATCTTTTAGTATTTACCCCCGATCCAGGGATAAGTCTATAATTCTTGTTAACTAAACCTTGTTTTAATGCTAAACGCATATTTTCTTCATTTTGAAAAAAAATACATGATGATTTTTTAAATGCAATTTTAAATAAACATAATATAAATTTTTGCAACGATTTTTTCATTTTTAAAACACTTCCAAGTCCAGTAATATTATTTATATATGGTATTTTTAAGCTCATTGCAACAAAACTAGCATAAATATTAGGTTTAATTGTATATGTTAAAATAATATCCGGCTTATATTTTTTAAATAATCTTCTATAATAAAAAATTAATTTCATATCAGAAACAGGATTTATTCCCCGTCTATCTATCCAAACATCATCATGAATAAAATTTATTTCTCTCATTAATTCCAATTTCTCACCATAAGGACAAGAAACTAGTACATCATAACCATTTGCTACAAGGCTTTCTATCAATTCTTTTCTAAAACAATAAACATCATCATCATGATTAGTAATTAATGCAACTAATGGTTTTGCCATTTTTTTCACCTACACTTTCATTACTGTATCAATCATTACTTTTATTTCTTTGATAAAATAAAAAGAAGCTAATGACTCTAAGTTATACTTCATTTTCAAAGGAAGTACCTTAGTTACATACACTTCATCAATATCTCTATCTTTACTTATATATTTACTGATTATTTCATCTTCATCTTTAAATTCAATACTGGCGATTGATGTTATTCCTGCTGGTAACAGCAATGTTGCATACATTTCATCAGTATACTGATCGACATATTTCTTTACCTCTGGTCTTGTTCCCACAAAACTCATATCACCTAATAAAACATTGAATAATTGCGGCAACTCATCAATTCGATATTTTCGTATTTTTTTGCCAATTTTTGTAATTCTGGAATCATTCTTTGTTGTTACTAACGTTCCCGATTTATCAGCATCTACGACCATCGTTCTAAACTTGAATATTTTAAATTTCTTTCCATACCGGGTAATTCGTTCCTGACGATAAAATACTGGTCCTTTAGAATCAGTTTTGATCCAAACGGATATAATCAATATTACCGGTGATAAAATAATAATTAAAACTAGTGAACAGACTATATCAAAGATCCTTTTTAATAATAGTTGACCTTTTTTCTTATTTAAACTTTCATAATAAGACTTTACTTTATCATTTTGCATATATTTAGGCAATTCATTCCATTTCCTTAGTAACATGAAATAACCTCTTTAAAGCTTTTGATAATATATGCAACATCCCCGTTGCTTAATTTGGTATGTAATGGCAATGTGATTTCATTGATAAACTGTTTATAGGCATTTGGATAGTCCTTAATATCAAAACCGATGTTTTTATAAGCACTTAACATTGGTAACGGTTTATAGTGAACATTGCAGGCTATCCCTTTTTTAGCCATTTCTTCAATGATTTTATTTCTTTGAACCCCGTTTATCCCTTTTACTCTGATAAAATACAAATGTCCTGATGATCGATGATCATTATCATAGTGATTTAATACCTGGACATCCAGATTCTTAAAGCCTTCATCATACATTTCAATGATTTCTTTTCTTCTTTTAAGAAGACTATCATATCTTTCAAGCTGGGCTAAACCGATGCTGGCCATGATATCGGTCATATTGCATTTGTAGGCTGGTGCAATGATATCATATTCCCATGCTCCTAA
>NZ_JAGHEW010000028.1 GCF_017889095.1 Thomasclavelia sp.
CCGCCAGCGTTCATCCTGAGCCAGGATCAAACTCTCCGCTGTCTTTATCTTCCAGCAGACTCTCTGTCTGTTTCGGCTCTTTTTTCTTTTCTTCTTCTTTTTCTATCCTCTTTGGATACTGACGTTGGGTGTTCTCTTCTGTTGATTCTGTTCAGTTTTCAGTGTCCTCTGCCGGCTTTTCTGCCGACCCGTTTATCTTACACTCTTTTCTCTTTTGTGTCAACTCTTTTTTTGACTTTTTTCTCGGCCCCCCTCTTTAACGGAGCCCTCTCTTTCGAGTGCTCATCTAATTTACCACATCCCCTCCCTTTTGTAAATACCTTTTTTTACTTTTTTTTGCTTTTTTGACTATATCTTCCAATATATCTTTATTCTTTTATTTTTTGCACTTCTTATTTCTATTCGTTCAATAAAATATACTGCGATATTTTTTATCATCTTTACATCAAAAATACTATCAATTACTTTTTTATACTCTCCTTCTTGCTTAACATTTTTCAATCGATCTTCAATCTCTTTATTTTCCTGTTCACTTTTTTCCAGTTTCCCCTTAAAATCTTTTATTAATTCTAAATACATTTTTTCACTTACAATTCCATTAACTAAATCATCCGATAACTTTTTTATTATACCTTCGATTCTATTTATCTTTTGGCGATTAACTTCTTTCAATTTTTCTAACTCATTTTTCTCTTTTAAAATTTTCTTTTCAAGAATATTTGTAATTAAATAATCATAATTTACTAAATCTTTTAGCTCTCTAAACTTATTTTCCACCACTTTATCTAATACCTTTTCTTTTATGACCGTTCCTTGACAAGCACTTTTATCCTGCAATCTTAACCGACACCGAAAGTAACGTTCCTGATTCCATGTATTACTTACTAATATACTTCCACATTCTTTACATCTTAATTTACCAGCATATTTATTTTTTACCCCTTGACTATTTGATCTTCTTTTTAAATGTAATAAACTTTGTACTTCATCCCATTGATTACGATCAATAATTGCATCATGAGTATTTTCTTTAATAATCCATTCATCTTTAGCGACTCTTTTTTGTTTCTTACTTTTATACGATACACTAGTCTTACGATGTTGGACCATATTACCAATATACATTTCATTAATTAAAATCATCCGCACCGAACTAGCTGACCAGCTATGATAAATATTTCTATTTTTATAATTCAATCCCATTAACTGCTTATAGGTAGTTGGATTAGGGATTTTATTTTCATTTAAATATTGAGCAATTTTCAATTGACCCAAGCCCTTTAAATATAAATTAAAAATAGTTCGTACTACTTTAGCCGCAGTTTCATCAATAATCAAATGACCTTTGATCTTAGGATCTTTTAAATAGCCATAACAGGCAAACGAACCAATATGTTTACCATTAATGCATTTTGTTTTAAAAGTTTCTTTAATATTATCTGACATATCTTCTAAATACCACTCATTGATCAAACCATTAATCTGCCGTGCTTTTTTATTACCCTTATTAAAAGTATCTGCATTATCAATCAAACTAATAAAACGAATCCCCCAAAGCGGAAACAATCCATGTAAATACTTTTCAACAATTTCCAGTTCTCGAGTAAATCGCGATTGACTTTTACATAACACAATATCAAATTTCTTTTCCCTAGCATCTTGTAATAATCGATTAAATGCCGGACGATTTCGATCAGAACCTTTATAATCATCATCATTATAAATATCATAAACTTCCCAACTTTTTTCTTTACAATAATCTAGTAACATTAGTTTTTGATTGATGATACTTTGGCTATCTTCATGGACACTACTTTTATTATCATCTTCTTGTGACAATCGAACATAAATAGCCGCTTTATTCATCTTCATCCCCCTTGCAACCAAAAATAAAATCCAATTCATCATCACCAATTATCTGTTTTTCAAACAAATTTATTAAGATTCTATTAAATTCTTGTACTCTTTTTTTCAAATCATGATTACGATAAATACTTACACATTCTATCTCTTGCCCTTTCATCATTTCACCTCGTAAAAAATATATGCCAAGATTCTATTTTAATGCAAAAAGCACTCTTGAATAATTTCAAAAGCGCTTCGATCTTTATGGGAACTAATTAATCCCACCATGTCCTGGGTCGATAACTACCGATACATCTTTTAAAGTAAGTTCTTTGCTTGCAGGAATGCTATTTTTTATCATCACAGCCTCTATTAATATATAAACAAAAACTGTCACCAAAATAATTAGATATGTTCTTTTCATCAAATCACCTACATAATCTTATGATTATCCAAACAAATAAATGTATAAAAAGACACTTAATCATATCTTTATTACTATTTAACAATAAATCAATCATAATTATCTAAACTTTACTTTAATAACTTTCATCAAAAAAGAGTAGAAAAATTCTACTCTCTAATTGCTTATTCAAATCTTTTTGCCACATCTTGAAGATATTCAATAATTGATAAATGTTGTGGACAAACTTGTTCACATTGACCACAAGCAATACAATCACTAG
>NZ_JAGHEW010000242.1 GCF_017889095.1 Thomasclavelia sp.
AAATCACGACCTAATTCAATTTTATTTTCAACTGGTGAACGTCGTAACACTTGTAAATCCGTATTGGCAACATAGAATTCGACTCCTTCAACGCCTTCTTCGACCATTCGGTTTACAGCATTATTTCCGCCACCGCCAATACCAATTACCTTAATTCGTGCTACTTGTTCAAATCCTAATTCTTCACTCATGACAACATTTCCTCTCTTTTTATATTAATCTTCACTAAAAAATGAATCCAATAATTTAGATACTTTCTTTCCTTGGTTTTTAGGTGCTGATTTTGTCAGCCCTTTAAATCTAATTGCCATTGTACTAGTAACATCTGGCAATACTAACGATGGTGTGTAATCACCAATTACTTGTTTTCGTTCCATCAAATAATAGATCATTCCGATAGCACTTACTAGCGACATATCGCGAGCCCCAATTGTATCAGGTCGATACAATCTTACTGAACAATCCAATACTTCACTGGCAATTTTGTCTAACATTTCTAACTCACCGCCACCACCAACAATCAATGCTTCATATTTGTTAATATCTTCGATTACTGCTATTTTCTCTTTAATTTTATTCATTACTTCATAAGCAGTTTCATTTAATAAATCAGCTAGATCTTGTTGTGTATAGTCGCGTTTGCCTTCTTTAGAATAGGTAGTATGAATAATATCATTTTGCCCAGTAGTCACATCTAAAGATCCATATTTAATCTTATAAGCTTCAGCCTGATTCATTGATATTTGCATATTTTGGGCTACTTTTCTTGTAAAATCATAACCACCAACTTGACATACTGTCAAATATTGCAAATAGCCATTTTTATAAAATGATACAGTTGTAGTTTTATGACCCATATCAATCAATATAGCTCCTTCTTGTAAATACACAGCATCAAAAGCCTCATTAGCACAGGCATAAGCATTGATCGTTATATCTAATACTTCGATCCCACACTTTTCCACAACCGAAATATATGGATAAAGTAATTCCTTACTAGTAGTGATAATCAAAGTATCAACTATCAAATTTCGTGACACTTCACCTAAAGGTGCTTCACTAGTAGCTCCTTTATCACTATGATAGCGTACTGGAATAATAGAAACGACTTCTTCATCTTTAGAACGTTTAAATTTAGAAGAAAGTCTTAAAACCCGAACAATATCATCAGTTGTGATTTTAGAACCATTTTCTGATAAACTGATACTGCTATCACTTTGATATAATTTAGCTTTAATAGTGGGAATCGTAAGCGCCACACTAGTAATTTTACTTTCCAAAAACTTTTCCGCTTCTTCAATTAACTTTTTAATATCTTTAGCTAAGATACGATCATCTTCAATAATCCCCTTTTTAACACCATGACTAGCAACGGTCTTGACAAAAAGAACATTTACATTAATACTACTTATTTCCGCAACTAAAAACTTTAAAGTTGCACTTCCGATATCTAAAACAGCGTAAATATCTTTCATCACGTATCCCCTTTTCTTTGTATATATACAATATTAGCATAAAACCTATAATTTTTAAACTCCTTTAAACATCACGAGTTAAAAAAATTAATTATAAGCATAAACATACTTTCCACATAAGTCATAGTATTTTTGATCAGGAAATTTTTCCATGATGGCTGAATAATTATTATCAGCTAACTGCTTAGCCATATCATCATATAAAGCATATAAAACTTTACCATCATCCATCAATAATTCTACTCTAGTTTCCACCACTCCTTCAGGTGCGTATTTAACTTCAGAAACCTGATTAATTACCTGAGTTGGGAGTTTGGCAAACTGTTTTGCCAAAGCTTTAAAATGAGCTTCATCAAAATTACTGATCAAAGGACATCTTTGAACAAAACCTGGTAAAGAGCCGCTTTCATTTTTGATCACACGACCTGTTTGGGAAACAACATATAAAATTCCATTTATATTAGCCTGTCCAATTGGTTCACATTCATCGACCCTAATCGTCACTTTACCAAAAAGATCTTTAGTTACTGTAGCATCTTTAATCAAAGATGTTTTTTCAATTGCCTTTTCAGCCTCACTTAAATCAGTAAAAAAAGTAAAATCACGATGTAATTCAATATTTGAAGCAGCAATAATTTCTTCAGTCGTAACTTTTTCATTACCAATTACTTTAATTGACTGCAATCTACTATAATCACTTATAAAGAAAGCAATAATTAAAATAATCACAATTACTATCATTACTAAAATTCGTTTTCTTTTTCTTCGTTTTGCTTTTTTCTTCTTTAAATAAGATTTAACTTGTTCTTGATCGTAATAATTATATATTACTTTTTGCTGCTTCTTTTTCATAATCTACTCCCAATTAACTAATTCTACTTCACGTTTCAAATTAACCCCATATTTTTCTTTTACTTTAGTTTGTACTAACATAATTAAATCATAAATATCTTTAGCACTGGCATAACCATTATTAACGATAAAATTTGAATGTTTTGGTGAAACTTGAGCACCCCCAATTTCATATCCTCTTAAACCGCATTCATCAACATATTTCCATGCTGGATGGTTTTCGGGATTTCTAAAAACACTCCCGGCACTTGGCATATTCCATGGCTGCGTTGCCATTCGTCTTTCTTTTCGTTTATCTAAAACAGCTTTAATTTCTTCAGGATCTTTTGGTGCCAATTCAAATTCAGCTTCCAAAACAATTAATTTTCGATTATCCTGACAAATTGAATGCCGATATGAAAACTGCATTTGTTCTTTTAAGTAAGTTACTACCTGATAATTTTCATCTAGTAACGTAACACTTTTAACCACACTGGCAATATCATATTTATAAGCTCCGGCATTCATAAAAATACCACCGCCAATTGAACCAGGAATTCCACCCATAAATTCAAAACCACTTAAACCGATTTTCCCGGCCTGATAAGCCAAGTTAATCATCATCACTCCAGCTTGAGCTTTGATCGTACAACCATTGATACTTACCTTAGTAAAATATTCATTTAAAGAAATGATGATACCATCATATTCCCGATCCGAAAACAATAAATTCGAACCACGACCAATAACTTTATGTTTAACCTGGTTATCTTTACAATATTTAAGTGTTTTAATTAAACTGTCAATATCTTTAACTTTTAAATAAATTCTAGCTGGACCACCAACTTTATAAGTAGTATGCTTATACATTGGTTCATCTTCAATGATCCTTCCAACATCTAACTCTTCTATATCTTTTTTTATTTGAACAAAATCCATTTCTAACTCCTATATTTCTTTGATCAATTGATAAATATCTTTACAAGCATCAGGTTTACCTAATGCTTTAGCATTTTTTTTCATACTTTCTTGTAACATTTGATTACCAATAATTTCATCAACTTTACTTACAAAATCATCACTGTTTAAATCAGCTTCTAAGATCATCATCGCCGCATCTTTATCAGCTAATTCTTTAGCATTATACTCCTGATGATTAGCGACAACATAAGGACTAGGAATCAAGATTGCCGGAATACCAACTGCAGTGATTTCTGCCAAAGTTGAAGCTCCAGCTCTTGATACTACTAAAGTCGTACTTTTTAAAACTGATGGCATATCTTCAATATAAGGCACCAGTTTAATATTACTGCTTAAATCTTTTAACTCATCTTGCATTTGATTGAAAAAAGGCTTACCGGTTACATATAGCACCTGATAATCTTTATCTTTAAATGCCCGAAGTGATTCTACCATCTTTTCGTTAACTGATTTTGAACCAAGTGATCCCATTACGATCGTTACTAATGGCTTATTTCTATCTAAACCGTATTCTTTAAAAATATCCTTTGGTTCAATTTTAGCAATCACACTAGCACGAGGATTTCCTAACAGATAAGTTTTTTCTTTAGGAAATGACTGATACGCTAGATCATAGCAACAAACGATCCGATCAACATTTTTAATTAAAATTTTATTAGTTAAGCCAATTACCGAATTTTGTTCATGGATCATCGTTTTATACCCCAGTCGAGTAGCCGCTTCAACAATACTGGCACTAGGATAACCACCAAAACCAATAACAATATCTGGTTTAAATTCTTTAACAACCTTTTTTGCTGTAAATATTGATTTTACAAATATTAAAGCAGCAATCCCTTTTTTGATAGGATTACCGACCAAACCTCTAACATTTAACCCAACATAGTCATATCCCATTTTAGGAACCACCTGTGATTCTAAACGATCTTTGGTCCCAACAAATAAAAAAACACTGTCAGGTTCTACTTCTTTTATATATTCAACCAAAGCCAAAGCAGGATATAAATGTCCTCCTGTTCCTCCAGCTCCAACAATTACTCTCATTCTCTCACCTCTAACTAGTAGTATACCATTAATACGTTGATTTTGAAATATTTAAAACAATTCCCATCGCAATTAATGTAATCGTTAAAGAAGACCCGCCATAAGACATAAGTGGCAAAGTCACACCTGTAATTATGCAATTACGATTCACCTTAAAATTTACCAATTTTCCTTGATTTAATCAAGATATTCTTTAACTTTTACTTTAAAAAATATTTCCATATTTTTATTTCGATCAATTTCAATCCGATCAATTAAACGATAAAGCAATTCATTACTTAATTTATTAAACTGCAAATAGTCACTAATAAGTAATTCAAACGAACTGATATTTTTTGGTGTTTTTATCATCATTTGTTTTTGGATCTTTTTTTGCTTTTTCTTTAACGTATCTAATTGACTTTGATATTTTTTAGCTAATGATACATACTGCTGTTTACTAATAATTTCATCTAAACGATCTTGATAAAGTTTAGCTAAAATATGTTCATTTTTAATAATTTCATTTTTAATCGTGTTTAATTCTTTTATCAATGATTCATTTTCTTGATTTACTAATAACTCCATCTTCTTTAATAATGGCTTAACGTCATAATTTTTAAAAAAATTATTTCCTATTCTTTTAAACAAAGCTTCCATCTCTTTTAAAAAAATCGAATAATTAATCCGGTGTGATGAACATAAATGATACTTGCTGTACTTAGAATAATAATTACATTCACCCCATAATAAATAACCCGTTTTATTCTTGCGTTTATAAATGCTGATGTTATGACCACATTCTTTGCATTTTAGTAAACCTTGAAACAAATACTTTTTTTCATGACGAGATCGATATTTTTGTTTTTTGCTTAATTCATTTTGTACGCAGGCAAACAATTCTTTAGATACGATTGGTTCATGAGTATTTTCAACTACGATCCATTTTGATGGTGGCAACTCGATTAACTTTTTGGAATTGTAACTTAGCTTTTGCCAGCGCCCTTGAACCATATTACCTAGATACATCTGGTCACTAGCGATACTTCTTACCGTCTGCGATGACCAGATGCCAAAACCATCATTTAAACTTGTTTGTTGATTACCACGCGTTTCTTTTTTATAAATCGAAGGGATGGCAATCTTTTTAGCGGTCAAACGATGCGCTACAACACTGGTCCCAGCTCCTTCACTGATCCATTTAAAAATCATTCTAACCACATCTGCAGCTTCTTTATCAATGATTAACTGCTTAGGGTTATCGGGATTTTTTTGATAGCCATATTTAGGATAAGTAGCAATATAATCTCCTTTTTTCCTTTTAGCATCAAAAGTAGTCCTAATTTTTTTCGACGTATCACGTAAATATAAGTCATTAACACTTAACCGAATTCCTAACATCGCATCACCGACATTAGAATCATAACCATCATTAATGGCAATAAAACGAACTCTTTTGGCTAAAAAATATTCTTCAATATAAGTTCCGGTTTCATATAACTGACGACCTAATCTTGATAAGTCCTTGACAATTATACAATTAATCTCTCCATTTTCAATAGCTTGTTTCAATCTTTCAAAACCAGGCCGGTCAAAATTAGAACCCGTAAAGCCATCATCGCTATAATGAGCAACGATTTTGATTGCATTAAATTTCGCAAATGACTCAATGATCATTTTCTGACTTTCAATTGAAGAACTCTCATCCCTTTTATCATCTTCTTTAGAAAGTCGTTCATATCCTGCCGCTAAATAAGTTATCATTTTAACGGCTCCTTTTTTAGTTTTTCTTGTTGTTTCAATGATTTAAAATATTCTAAAAAACATTCTTCTAAAACAATCTTTAATTCTTTAGCATCTTTTACTTCACTACATTTTAATTGATATGATTGTTTCATCTTGCACCTCCATATTAAACCATATTGGTACAATTTAAAAAAATGATTAGAAACTAATAATTCATTTAAAGATAGCTTCATAAAAAAAGGTATAGCCAACTATGACTATACCCTTTTTTGACTAATATTTTATCGGTTCAATGCGTTGCAATAATGCAACTTCTGACTGCTTTTCCTGATTAAAATAATTAATGATGCGCGTAATCGCTGATTCAATTCCTTTTAACTTAGAAGCATGAATAATTAAAAAATACTGTGCCGCGTTATATTTACAAACAATATCATCTTTACGTAAATTATCGATTAAGATATTTTTTAACCGCACAGATTCTTTACTAACTTGATTTAGATCTTCCCCTTGTAAAGTCAACATTACTAATGCATGTTCATGATTACTATGTTTAATATCAACTAAATTTAACTGATAGATTCTTTTAAAAACATAATAGTCACAATAAAAAGCTCCTTTAATACTTTCACCGCTATTAATAAAATCATCTAAACTAATAATATCTATTGATGATTGGGGGTTAATATTTTGACATTGCTGGTAAAGATCTTGGATTGGTTTTGGCACTGCTGTTTCTAAATGTAAATAGTAATTATTGATTATATTTTGATAATAATCGATTGCTTTATCAATTTGGTTTAATTGATAATAGGTATTTAAACGTTTTTCAAATAAAACTTCATTTTCTAATTTAGCGATATGGGGATGCTCTAAGATTCTTAAAATATCTTGATAACGATTAGCTTGTTGCAAATTATTGATAACTAAAAAAATTGCTGCTAAGCAATTTTTTACTAGCTGACTATTTAATTGCGCGATCCATTCGTTATTATGAAACTCTGGTAAAAATTGGTTTTCAAAACCATCAATTAATTCTAGGCAAGCTTGATACTGCTCATCTAACTGATCCAGATTATCAATATTACTAGCTAGAGTCATCAGTTTTTCATAATCAACCTGGCATTTAATTGATGGATTCCAAAAATAGCTATGTCCTTTAGATAAAATACAAACTTCTTTAGAATATAACTTTTTTAAATCCTTACGGGCGCGATAAACAAGATTTCTTAAAGCTCCGATCGTCACCTGATTTTCACGATCAGACCATAAAAAAGAAATTAATTGTTTTGCGGTTATATTTTTATCACGGTTGATGATTAGATAAATGACTAATAGCTCTACTTGTGAACTTCTTTTCCCCTGTTCTGGAAAAACATTTTTAGAGTGGGTAATTTCTAAGATTCCTAATGTTTTTACGTTAAAACTTTTATACATATATTATATCTCCTTTTTATTATTTGTAGCCATAGCCATAACCACCATATCCATAGCCATAACGATGCCCCTCACTATTAAAGATTGATGATCTAGCTTGATTAATTACAGTTGCCATAATATAAGGAAGATGCTCATTTAATTCTTCTAATGAGTCTAAGATTTCACCCTGGCTTGCGTAATCTTGTTTAATTACGATTAGTCCAGTATCACAATGATCACTGATGATCAAAGCATCTTCTAAAATATATAATGGCGGAACATCTAAAATGATGTATTCGTATTCTTTTTTTAATGTTTCTAATAATTGTTTTAATGCAGGTTTTGATAATAATTCTGGTGCTTCATCATAAGATTCAACGCCATAAATTATATTTAATGAATAATCTTGATATTGATTAATAATTTCTTTACTTGACAGTTCTCCTTTTAAATATCCGGTGATACTGCCACTAACTTGTTTTTGATCAAGCATTTTATAAATACTGGGATTTCTTAAATCTAAATCGACTAAAGCTACTTGATGACCTTTATCAGCTAAAGCAATCGCTACATTTGTAGCTACCATTGATTTTCCCTCATTAGGCAGGACACTGCCAATCATAAATACTTGAGCGTTATTCTTTTTATTAACTTGTTCAAAACGTAACCGTAAATCATGGAAAGCTTGTCTAAAGGAATATTGGATCCTTGGATTAGATAATAATAATTCCAATTGTTTACTTTTACGTTTTCTTTTTACATTTAAATATGGAATCTTGGTAATATTATTTAAATGCAATGTTTCTTTAACATCTTCACTATTAATGATTGTATGTTTAAAGATCATCTTAATTAAAATAATCATAAAACAAATTACTATTCCTAATCCAAAGCCAATTACCCCATTTTTTAGATAATCAGGATAACTATCGGGATTAGCTGGTACAACAGGTGTATCTAATAATGAAATCTGGACATCACTCATAACTAAATCAGTTACCTGACTATAATTATTTAAAATACAATTAGCAACGTGGTATGATGTTTCACCATCGTCACTAGTAACTTGTAAAGATACTAAATTAGTATCCGGTACTTTAGTTAAGTTAATTTGTAAAGTGCTCGGATCGATTCCTAAGCCATCACGAATAATTGATTGCATCATTTCTCCTGTAAGTAAATTACTAAATGTTACAAACATATCATCATTTTCATCGTTGGTAGCAAAGATATTATCTTGATCTTGTTTGTAGACAACAAAAACGGCATTAGAACTATAAGCAGTTTTAAAGAAAAAAAGTGTTTTTATTTCAAATATCACTACCATTATGATAATGATCACTAAAAAAAGAACTTTCATTTTCATGAGTGTTCGATAAAAATAATCAAAATATTTAGTTAAATCAATTTTAGTTTCGTTATTATCTTGCATCTTTTTACCTCCGATTATAACGGTTGTAACCATAACGATAACCATATAATTTTTGATTTTTAGTAAAATCAGTTACACTAGCGTTAAAAATACAACCAATTAAATTATTTTTAGCTGCAACGATTCGCGAAATAGTTTCATTGATCGTTGTAATTGATGCTTCGTTTTGTTTGATTACTAATAAAGAAGCATCGACCCATTGATTAATAATCGCCGGTTCACTAATTCCATAAGCTGGAGTAGTATCGACAATAATAAAATCAAACTCTTTTTTAGCTTCATTTATCAAAGTTTCTAACCGAGCCTGTAATAAATCTTCACTATTTACAACATCCTGGAGTGAACTGATAACAAATAAATTACTTTTTTCTAAATACGTTACCTGATCTTGCCAGCTTTGCCGCCCATTTAAATAGTTATTTAAACAGCGTTCATTATTTAAAGAAAAGATTTTATGCAAAGACGGTTTTTTCAAATCAGCATCGATGAGTAAGACATGATGATCGTTTTTACTTAATGATAAAGCTAAATTGGCAGCAATCGATGATTTCCCTTCGTTTTCAACCGAACTAGTAATCATAAAAGTTTGATATTGATGCTTTTTAGCTGATGTTTCTACCCGATTACGAAGCTTTTTGATGGCTTCTTTATAAGCAAAGCTGGTTTTTAATGAAGTAATCAAAATAGCTTCTTTACGACGGCGCCCATGTCCTTTTCTTTCTTTAGGAATTTTCGCAAATAAACGACAGTCAACTTGTTTTTCAATTTCATCAGCAACTTTGACCGTTGGTTTTAGATAAATACAAATTGCCATAATTACTACTATTCCAATACCAATCATCGCCCCTTTTTTAAAGTTGTTTGAATGAACATTTAAAATTGCCGGAACTTCATTTAACTGTCCTTTTTCTAAAATATCTAATTCATATTCTAAATGATAATTAATAGCATTGGCTACATACCAGTTAGTTAAATATTCTAAAGCATAATAGGCTTCCCGTTTAGTTGGAGCACTTACCTGGACATTAACGATATTAGTGTTATTTTGACTAACTACTACGCAAGTATAATTAACATCTTCAACTTGCATTTGAGCTTTAATATAGTCTTTAACGACCTGCCCATTAAATATATAATCCAATGTTTTAACATAAGACTGAGCATTTTCTAATTGACTATAAGTGTTTTGTTCCAACTTCAAAGCAGCTTGCATATTAGAAACATATTTTGGGGAATAGGTAAGGGTTTTAAAAACATCAAAACCAATTCCACAAATAATGATAATCGTAATTATCATCCAGCCTTTTTTAAATAATGACGCTAATACGCATTCGACTTTTAGCAATAAATTATGGTGTTGTGTCTGGTTTTCCATCATATCCCTCCTATTCGACAATCACTACTAGTTTCGTATAACCCGTATCACTACCTTGGCTAACCCGATAAATAAATTCATAGGTTCCTGGTATTGTTGGATCATAATTATTAGTGATTTCAACTTCATCTTCTAACGTGCGATCTTTAATTCCTGCATATAAAACATCTTCAACATATTGTAACGGCCGAATTGTCGTATTAACCGGAACGCGAATTAAATATTCACTTAATTCAATTTCAATATTGCTTTGGCTATTTAAATAAGTCCCTTTTAACCGTAATGATGTATTCATCCCACAGCTATCACTAACGGCAAAAGTGGCATAAACACTATCATCATTATATTCAACGTTTTCAATTGTAATCTTACTAGTTAGATCACCGTCAACCACACTTGAAGCACTAACATAATCCTTTAAAGCATCATCGGATTCTAAGTATTGAAAACATAGTGGTTTAGTTAGATTAATTTGTGGTGCCTGGTAATCACTGTAATTTAACTGGCGCGTGGCTCTAGCGATATTATCGTCACTATCAAAAACGGCATAAGTGATGATTCGTGTCTGGTTTTCTTGGAAAGTAGAAATATTTTCAATAAAAACTTTAGCGGTTAAATCACCATCTTCTTGATCACTGGCACTGACCCCCGCTAACAAGCTATCCTGACTATCTTGAACACTCATCGTAACTGGTGTATCTGGTAAAACTATAGTAGGATCATTACCAACTTTTTCTTGATGGTCATAAAGATAAACAAATCCCCCATAGATAATTAATAGTAAAACAATTAGGACAATATATTTTCGATTCTTTTTCATGATCTTGACCCCCTTATATCGATCCCTTGTAACATCTTTTTAGCATTATCATTAAATATTTTTCTTGCTTGATCTTTGCCATAATATTCCTGGATAAATAAAAAATCGCGATACATCAACGCATTTCGATATCGTATATGATGACTATCACTGGCAACAAAACTGATTAACTGATGATCCAATAAATCAAAAGCAGCTTCTTTAGCCATATTTCCATATTTACCAAAAACACTGCCTTTATTTAATTGCAGCAATGCCCCAGCTTTGATCATTTGTTTTGCCAGATTACTACTGGTCTGGATACTTTCATAACGTTCCGGATGCGCAATGATGGGAATTAAATTCTTGTTAATAACGCTATCAATTGCTTCTAACATCTCATCGCCTAAAGTATCAAAGAAAAATTCCATCAGTAAATAATTAGTATCATTTAATGTCGTAATTTCATCGAAATGTTCAATCAATGTAGCTTTACGATCATATAAAAACTCACAGCCTAAATATAATTTAATTGGTATTTTCTCACTAGCAACAATCTGTTTAAAATCATTAAAAAGAGCAATGATTTTATCATTTGGGTTATCAAAATGATATGGATAAGCTAAATGTGGTGTTAAAACAATGGCATCACTGCCATCCTGGTATGCTTCATTTAACATCATCAATGAATGTTCAACGCTGGGACTACCATCATCAACCATTGGTAAAATATGACTATGAATATCAATCATTTAATTATCCTCCTAAAAATCAATTGCCATCTTGGCTGATTCTTCTTCACTTAGTACTGTTAGTTTCGTATCCATTACCCGATATACTCTTTGACACATATTTAAAACACTTGGACGATGCGTCGTTACGATGCAGACTTTACTTGGATGATTGATAATAATGTTTTGTAATACTTTTCTTTCAGTAGTAACATCTAAAGCACTAGTAGCTTCATCTAACAATAAGATTGGAGCATCTTTTAATAATGCCCTGGCAATGGCAATTCTTTGTGCCTGACCTTCCGATAAGCCTTGGCCCCGAGCTCCAATTTTAGCATTGATGCCATCTTTTAAACGCATGACAAAATCATAAGCACAGGCTGATTTTAAAGCATTGATAATTTCTTCATCACTGGCATCTTGTTTAACCATTCGTAAATTTTCGGCAATCGTACCTGAAAAGATTGTATTACCTTGGGGAACATAGGCAAATAATGGTCTGGTTGAAGCATCTAAAGAATATTTTTTTCCTTGATAATCAATTAAATAAGCATTACCAAGATTAGGTGTGATCAATCCTAAAAACAACCGAATCATCGTGGTCTTTCCTTCACCGCTAGGACCAACTAAAGCAACAATTTCACCTGGACGAGCAATCAAAGAAGAATCAACTAAAACCTGTTTTTCTTTAACGTATGAAAAATAGACATCTTCAAATTGTAATGAAAAACCTTGATCCTGGATCTTAGCTAGATAATCACTTACTTGAATATCTAATGGTTCTTTATCTAAAAAGATAATTTCCATGATCCGTTTAGCTGAAATTGTAGAACTGATCGTTGAAGGAATAATACTAACTAACGAACTAAATGTTGATGAAAGACGATTGGATTGTTGTAAAAATAGTGTCATTTCACCATAATTAATCGCTCCTGACCATAGACGATATACCGCCCAGCCATAGAAACTAAAACTAACAACCATTCCAAGCAGCGATATCAAGGTATTATATTTAATACTAAACCAGTTATATTCTAGTGAAACATCTTTATATTTTTGTTGAAAACCTTTTAAACGATCACTAAATAAATGAACTAAACTAAATGATTTAATGGAATCAATGTTACTAAAAGTTTCGGTTGTAAAAGACATCATTTCACTATTCATTTCTTTAACTTTCATATCATATTTACGCATCCTGGACATCATTACTTTTGATGAAAGGAGCATAATTGGCATATTAGCGATCGTTAAAAATAGCATCGTTGGATCATAATATAAAATCAAGCATAGCGTTGCGATAAACGTAAAACTATTGACAATTAAATTAGGAACCCAGCCAATCGCACTGTTGGCTACCGTACTAACATCACTGCTAAAACGATTTAATAAATCACCACCATGATACCTTGATAGATCTAACCAGTTAACTTCAATTAATTTATCGAAAATATCGGCTTGAATTTCATTTTGGATCCGAATATTGATTTTTAAGGTAATTCGTGACATCGCCTGATTGAACAGCAAACTAAATAATGACATCGAAACCATTAAAACCGCCATTTCTAAAGCACGATTAGTTTGAATTCCGGTAACAATATTAATTAATTCCTTACTGGCAATTGAACTTATTAATGACATGATCGTGGAAAAAACTCCTAGTAATGTATAAAAAACAATTTCTTTTTTATAATTTTTACCATAAGAAAACATCCATTTAATCTCATCGATCATTTCTTTAATACTGCCATCTTTAAATTTAGAGATTAATAACTTTATTGATTCCATTTCTTACTTCCTTTTTTTATAAATTTATATCCCTTAACAAGTAAATAACGAATCGGGATGATCCTGATCCATACTTTTGAAAAAAACTCCCACCAAAAATCACCAGGTTTGATGATCTTATCTTTTCGTTTTACTTTGGTAACGATTGCAAAAATTTGATTTCGTTTTATCGGTCCTTCAATCATTGTCTGATTATCACCGACAAAATAATAATCATCACCTTTAATTTTATAAATACGATGAACTACATATTGACCATTACGGCGTTTAAAAAAAGCAATATCGCCTTTTTTTAACTTTCGTTTAGGCTGTTTAAAATAAATCACATCACGCTTGTGGACAACAAAAGGAGCCATTGAACTCCCTAAAACATACATATTAACTTCTTCACCTTGTTCAACTAAGTCTTTTAAAATACTGACATACGCCCGTGTATCTAATTTACTTTTCAT
Source organism: Thomasclavelia sp. (assembly GCF_017889095.1). Classification (GTDB taxonomy): domain Bacteria; phylum Bacillota_I; class Bacilli_A; order Erysipelotrichales; family Coprobacillaceae; genus Thomasclavelia. Next base: position 14,053 of record NZ_JAGHEW010000242.1, read on the forward strand.
CAATTTCCTGTAACTTTTTTTGCATATAAGCTAAACTATAACCGGTATATTTACATAAATAATTAGGACGTAAATAATAACTTCCTGTTTCTAACTGAGCATACGCTAAACAAGTGTTACAAACTTTTCTTAATTTACAATTACCACATTCACTAATTCCTCTAAGCAGTTCACATTTTTCCATCAATAATTTCCAGCTTTCTAAAAAACCAGTTTTAAACACATCAATGCTCGGTTCATTCATCACTACACATGGTCGCATCAAACCTTGCCAATTGATCGTAAATGAACATCTACCTGCTTTACATGACAAACCTGTAATTCCCTCTTTGTTTTCTTTAGTTTCTTTTATTTTAGAAAACTCCAAAGTACAAGACTCCTTAAAAACAGCACTTCCCATTTCCTGATATAAGACATTGATGCGACTTTTAGCAGCAGTTTTGGGATCCATTCGACTTTGAAAAGCAAACGGTTTATTTCTTTCCCGGATACCAGGACACATATAAGTATCGATCCTAACTGGTACATCTAATTCTTTACCAATCTTTAAGATTCCATCTTGACTATTACAATTAGCTTTCGTTAAACTGCCATTAATCTTAACAGCAACACCAGCTTCTTTTAAACTTTGAATTGCCTGGATGCATTTAGTAAAACCACCACGATAGTGACATAAATGATCATAATAAGTTTCACTATCACCATATAACGTAATATTGATTCTTCTTGGTTTGTGCTGGCTAAAAAAATCAACCCACTTTTCATCAATTAAAGTACCATTTGTATTAATCGTCACAATCATTCCCAGTTCTTTTAATCCCAAGTATAACTCTTTAAACCAGGGATATAATAACGGTTCACCACCAGTTAATAATACAAATAATACTCCTGCTTCCCTCATTTCCTTAGCCAGCATAAGCCATTGTTTTAAAGTTCTAAGTTTACCCAAACGATTCATTTCCTCTTTAGATAAACGAACATAACACATATCACAATTCATATTACAAAGCGGTGTTAACTCTAATACCCCATAAATCGGTATCTTTTCATTTAACGCTCGATCAAACAGCTTTCTTTCCACCATATTTTCATACTCGTTGTCACGTTCCATTTTTATCTCCTTTTAAAAAGGCTGGAGGTTTCCCTCCAAGCCTATTAGTTTACGATTTTGCAGTTTCCCAGGTACTCATATCTAGATTAGTAGTACAGTGAATATTTGGAGAAAACCATCCCCGTGGTTCTTTCCATACTATTACATCTACTGGATTACTAGTATTACCTTTAGCACAATAATAACCATTTACAAATTCATTATCAGATTCTGCTTCATGAGTTTTGTCACAAGCGTAAAATCCTCTTTCACTTCCAAACCATCCTTGACTATAATCAACAAGTAGAGTGTCACCTCCCCGGCCAGTTTGAAGACCAGGTTTTTTGTTTGTTTCTTGATAAACAGAACCGTAAACCCCATTACCGGCATCACATTTGAACTTGTAGACAACACCACTATCACCGCAAGCAGCTACATATTCATTAGCTGTAAAGTGTTCTACGTTAAAAACTGGTTTTAGATAACTTTTCATTTCCCTTTTTCATTCCTTTCTGTTGATATAAAAATAACCTGATTCTTTAACCCTCTATCTAAAAATTCATTAATATCAGCAGTTATATCTTGATTTGATGTGTCATATTCTTTTTTAACTGCTTCAACTAATTGATTGAATGTTTGGGGTGAGGATAGAGTGTTAAAAAGAAATAATCCTAATTCGTTTAATTCGATGATTCCATTAAATTCTGGAAGAGTTGTATCATCTGATAAACGAATTGTTCCAGTATCCATGGGAACTAGCATATATTCACCGGCTATTTCACGAACGACAAAGCCTTTTCGAGCGATGAATTTTAATTCATTTTCCATAATTATCTCCTTTCATGATGTTTTCTAGGAGATAGTTATTTTCCCATAAATACCTCCTTAAAAATGTGTTGCCTAAATATTTATCGATACCACCTCCTTTAAATAATCATCTAAGCATTCTACGGCTTCTTTACTGATGGTACAGCTTAGATTGATGATGGGTATCTTTTTGATTAGTTGTTCAATAAATACTAAGGCATTATCTAAGTATTCTTGATTGTGATAATTGATCGTTATTTCTTTTAATAATCGTTTGGTTTTTTCAATATATGATAACTGGCTTATTTGATTTTGTTTCCCTTGTTGCAATAAAACAATTGCTTTAATGGGATAAGTTTGATTAAAACAAATTTCTGATGAACCACAAACAGGCCATCCGTTAGCAAAAAAGCAATCATCCTTTAGTGTCAATAAAGTACGATCGCCATTGATTATTTCAATATTACGATATTTTTTCCATAAATCTGCCTGGGTACTTTTACCCGTACCACTAGGCGCACTAAATAAAATGGCCTGATTTTGATAGACAATATATGAGCTATGTAAAACATAGCTATTAAAGTTATTCATTCTTCTTTCTAATGCCAGTAAGGAATTAAATACAGTATCGTATTTAAGCATTGAAAGATATTCTTGTTTAAAGATTATTGTTGCTTGATTTGGACTTATTTCCTGCATTCTAGCGTAAATATTTAAGTCTTGAGGAAAAGCTAAATATCTTATTTCTAAACCGTTGTTTTGATTGATTTTGATTGTTTGACGGTTTACGATAAAGTTATCTTCAAGAATGTTTATTTCATCGACAATATCAATGTGATAATGATATTGTGGTGTTTGCTTTGTTTTGAATTTTTGTAGGTTTTCTGGAATTAGTTTTTCACTGATTCCAGTAATCGTAAAAATAAAATCACCAATTTGATACATATAGGCCTCCTATTTGATAACTTTATATTTTTTTAATAATTCAATTCTTTGTTTACCAATCTCAATTGTTTTTTGTCCATCTTTTGATGAGTGATTTTGTTTATATTTGATAATTCTTGATAAATAAGCTATTGGTAATAAAATCGGATATTTGTTTAAATAATCATATTTAGCTTGCATTTCTTTTAATGATGGAAAAATACTTTTAACAACAGAAACCTTGCCATCTTCTAGCGTATTTAAAGTAATTGTGGCTGAATGAATTCGTTCACTGCTGCTTTGACCAAAAATACCAGCATCCATGATATCATTAAATAAATCCTGATAATCAATTTCAACATCATCAGGAATTTGATAATCAAATTCTAAATAATCATGAGCTAAAGCAAATAAATTCATGATCAATGGATATAAATTTAGATCTTTTAACACCTGATACAAATAATCCCAATCTATCTTATCCTCGTATTTTTCACTATACATGATAATATCAACTACTTGTCTAATCCCTACTCCACCATGAAAGAAGTGTTTAGCAAAATGTAAGATCAAAAATAATAAATGTTTACTATATTCTAATGAATACACTTGCATGTTTTCTATTTGATGAGTTATGCAATTAGTAAATGCATCAGTGAATAATTGTTGATAATTACCATACGATTTAGAATCTAATGAAAAAAGAGCTGTATGCAGCTCAATTGATAAACCTGATTCATAATCAACAAAAGTAGTAACATCACTAGTTTCATTGATTATTTGAAAGTTGTTGCTTAAAAAGATTTCTTTGACTTTTAAGAAATCTTTTGTTTGGATATATAGATCTTCATCATTAGAAGGACGATTATCAGGAATTGGATAGAGATAACGACAAATCAATCCTTTAACGATCAATACTTTTAGATTATTGTTGATAAATTGTTGATATACTTGAAGCATTTTAATCGTTTTTCTAGTTTGAAAGGCATTGATTTTAAATGTTTCTCTTTTCCAAATTTGTTTTAGATCTTCAGGAATGCCTGGAAAAGTGTATATTTGGTTATATATTAAAGCTGTGATTTGATGCTGATTGGCTAAGTTATATAATTTAGGATAATCTAAATTAGTTTTTATCTTAGAGATTTGATTCAATCTGGCATCTTTTAATAACGTAATTAATTCTTCATTCATACTTATTCCTCTTTTAATCTAATTGAAACTATTTCTGGGGGATTATTTAATCGAGGCAATTTTTCATCACTACTGCTGATCCCTCTAGTTACAATTAAATCCATATCTTTTAATTTATAATGACCGTAATCCACCTCTGGAAACCAGCCTAATTCTGGTGCATACAAACCACCAATAAATGGTAGAATTACCTGTCCTCCATGATAATGTCCACTGACAACTAAATCAAAGTCCCATTTATATGCTTTACCAAAAATAAAACTATCAGGACGATGAGCCATCATTAGTTGAAATGATGTTGTTTGTTTCATTTGATTTAAAAAACTATAAACATCTTTTTTCATTGTTTTTTGATCAATATCACCACTATCTTGACTAAAGGCATAATCATACATACCGCCTATTCTAATCAAGTTATCATTGATCTTGATATCTACATATTCTTTATCTAATAAAACAACTCCGATGTCTTTAATATTACTTATTAATTCATCACTTTCACTATATTCGAATTCATGATTTCCTAAACTCATATAAACATCACTAATCTTCGTTAATGAACTTAAAAAAGCTAACGTACTTCCATCATCATTAGCTTCATTATCAATAATATCTCCAACACATAAAATAATATCTGGATTTAATTTATCAATCTGATCAATTATTTTATCCTTGATCTTACAATGATGATCATGAACATCAGCTATCATGACAATATTGACATCACTATTTATTTTTGAACTTGATATTTCATAAGTTGTAATATCAACTTGATAATATGAAATATACAAAAAATAGCCTATGATCATACATAGACAAATAGTTATAATTAGAATTATTTTAAAAATCATTTTTTTCATTGTTTATTTTCCATAAAATATTTTTTATTTTTAAAATTGGTTTTAAAAATAATTCCTTTTCATATTCATTCATTTCAAAAAACCACATACATAAAATATAAATAGCAGTATAAATAATTACACCAATAAAAAAAGAAATTATCGTATTAATACTATAAAATTGTAAGACAAAAAAAGAAATTATAATCATAACTATAGGAATGATTGCAATTTTGAAAATATTTTTCCAAAATAATATAATATCCAATCCTGTTATTTTATAATAATAAATATTCATGATAATCCCTTGTCCAATAAAATAAGCAATACATGAACACAAAGCGGCTCCAATTCCACCATAATAAGGTACAATTAAATATGTACTAATAGCATTTATTATTGCAATGATTAAGTAAACGATTGAACGAAATTGATGCTTATTTTGAGCAATCACGATATTTAATCCTGTATTTTGTATAAGAGGAATACTTAATGGTATCATTGTTAATAATGCAATTACATACGATTCTTCATATCCTTTTCCTGCAATAAACAACACAAACTGTTGTCCAAAAACAATAAAACCTGATAATACCAAAGCAATTATATAAAATTGTAATCTACCTATTTTTATAAATAAATCACTCCAAATTTTTTTGTTTTCTTCTTTAATAACCATTCCAGTAATTTTCGGGATAAGAACACTACTAATGCCAGATGATAAATTTTGTATCATTGTACTAAAAGTACCGCCCACATTATATATAGCAGTTGCAGCAGTACCTACTAATGCTCCTAAGATAACTTTATCAGTTGACCAAAATAACATATCTACAACTGTTCCTAAAAACACAAATGCTGAAAAATAAAATATTTCTTTCAACATAAAAAAAGGAATATTTTTTAAATTTGGTTTAATATTTAATTTTTTTAAGCAATATGCTGCATTAATAGGCAACATAATGAATTGTAACATTGTACCTACTAAAGACATACCTACTGAACCAAAACCAATATACAAAACAATGATATTTGAAATAGGTACTGCTATTGTACTTAACATATCTACAAGTTTTCTAAATAGATATTTTTCATGAGCTATAGTAATAGATGAGAAAACACTAATTGGAAAAGAAATTGCAGTATTAAAAGATAATATATAAATTAATATCTTGATCTTACTTATTTCTTCGTTAGTCAATCCTTTATGAAATATTACATTTACATTATTTGAAAGAAAAAAACCGCCTACTAATACAAGCAAAGCAATAAATACATATATAATAAGAAATAACCCAATTATTCCTTCTTCTTTTTCTTTATTTTTTTCAACTCTATATTTAGTAATATATCGTACAATTGTACTACCCATACCAAAGCTTAATAACGATAGATAACCAATAACAGAATTAGCAATACTATATAATCCATATTCTGCTTGACCTAATAAACGAAGCATAATAGGGGTATATATTAATGGAATTATACTTCCAAGGAAAAGATTGATATATGATAAAATCACACCTATTTTTAATTGATTTTTATTTTCCATAACTTTTTTACCCTTTTTAATTTATTTTTTACTCTTATAAAAACAGTTACTTTATTTTGTTTAGTTTGATACTTTTCAATAATATCATGTAGTGTATTACTTTCTAGTTCATCATAGATGTCTAAACTTTTTTCAACCGGTTTAATAATGCATGGATTAAATTTAGTTGCAATTTCTAAATTAGTTTTAAAAAAAGTCCCATGATTTGATAATAATGAAAGTATCTTTTTTCCTTTATCTGTATTAATAAAGATAAGTGATGTACCCTTATTATCAGCCCACATATCACCTAATTCATTAGCTCCCCAAAAATCTCCTAATAAAATATCACTACCACTACTCATGCATTTAAACTGACAACTTTTACATGAAGGTCTTAAATATAGGTTATTAATATATCCTCTCATAAAATCATTTTTAAATGCTTTTTGACTCTCAATAAAGCTATTATCAAAATATAAAGTAATATCGTAATTTGCCCATCCATCTTTTTTATCTCGAAAATCAACATACTCAACTTTCGCATTATATTTTTGTTCCACACTTGCTATATATTTTCTAAAAATCAATTCACTAGGAACCCCATGACAAACTATTTCAACTGCTAAAAAATTTTTATAGTCTTTTCCTAAATATTTTTTTAATCCAGCAATTTGGCAACCAGTACCTGAAAAGAGAACAATTCTACCATCGTCTAATTCTTCTTTTATTTTTCTAAATGTATAATTTATATGGCTTTGTAGATATTTAGATCCTCTTATTAAAGGCATCTGTTTTTCATTATCAATTGAAATATGTTCTACTTCTAAATTTTTATTCATCCATGCTCCATAAACAATACCACTATGATCAAAAATTATTTTCGTTATAAGCGAAAAGGCTCCACCAGAAGAACTCTTTTTTCTTATATCTATATTATTATTTTGAACTGCATATATATCAGGATTAAATCCTTTTTTTTCACCTAAATTATTTATTGGGCAAACTTTTTTGCATAAATGACAATCTATACATTTTTTTATATCAACGTAAGGATACCTAAATCCATATTCATCTTCTATCATTTTTATACAGTTTTGGGGACAAATATTTTTACAAGCTTCACATCCAGAACATTTCTCTTTGTTTTCTATTGTAATCATAGTCTTATAAATCATATCCCATTGTATTTTCCAATTCTAAAAACATTTGTTTTTTTTCATCATCAGTTTTTTTATTCCATATTGTATTATAAGTAGGTTTTTTATTTAAACTACTTTGATGTTTTTGAATATATTCATCAAATGTACAAATAATTCTCCATGGATTTCCAATAATAACAACATTTTCAGGAACATCTTTTGCTACAACAGTTCCAGCTCCTACTATAACTTTGTTGCCAATTTTAGTATTTGGTAAGACTATTGCACCAAAACCAATAAATACATCATTTCCTATATCAACACGTCCAACTTTTGTATAACCTATAAACTTTTTTGTACTAGCATCGTGACCTAAAATAGTAGCATTAGTTATTGTAACATTATTTCCTATTGAGATTAAAAAGCCATGACAATAATCAATGTTTGAATTTATAATATCTACATTATTGCCTATTTTCACTCCCCTATCTCGTAATGATTCAACTATATTTTTCTTCTCTTTCTTTCTAATAAACATTTTTAATCCTTTCTTAGTTCTTCTATTTCTTTATAAAGTTTTTTTGTTTTCTTTAAATATTGTGGTAAAAAGCTATTTAAATGTATTCTAATTTTATCTTTATTTGAATTTAACCAAATAAAAGCTTTTTTTAATTCATCTGTTTCTTTCAAATCTTGTGTTGATATAACATAATTTTCATAACTTCCAAATAAATCTTTTGCTATTCCTTTTGCTTTAACCGAATATCCTAAAACTAGAGTTGGCACTGATGATGAATAAGCAGCTATTGTTGCATGAGTACGTGCACCAATGAATAATGTACACTTACCTATTAGATATTTAAATTGTTTTGCATTCATTTCAGGAATCAATATAATTCTAGAATTATTTTCATATTTTTCCTGTATATTTGTAAGTACTGTACTGTCATTAGTAAAATCCCATGAAACATGGGGTATTAAAGCAATTTTATAATCCGTATTTTCAATTATATAATCTATTAAATTACAAAAATTATTAACTACAATATTATTATTTTTAGCATACTCTATAATTACAGGACTAATATTAATACCAACAACATTATCACAAAAAAAGTCTTCGAAAATTTCTATCTTCTCCTTTTCCATGATAAATGCCGGATCAGGAAATAATTTTGTATTTTTATTCACTTTTTTTAAAGCATTATAAGATATACTTTCCCTAGCAATTATTAAACTATATTTTTTTAAATCTTTTTCCATTTCTTCATCAATTAATGCTGGCTCAACCGAACATTCCCATAATACTGTCTTTACTCCAATTTTATTTAGATATTCATTTAATATTGCATGTTCTTTATAACTCGAATAACAATAATTATCACCACCTATTGACAAAGCTATGTCACCTTTTTCAACATTGTTAAACAACGCATCATAAGTTATCTTTTCTGCATATTTGTCATTATTGAATAACCTAATTAATAATGATGCTTTTAATCTTTTTAAAGAAAAACGAGAATAAGATGATTTATGCTCCTTAACATCTATAATCTTATCTAATCCAAACTTTTTATCTTCTTCAGGTCGATAAGAATATAATTCATCAATTTTTCCATTTAAGATTTTATATGTACCTCTTACTATAGCTTCACAACCATGATTACCACTACCACCATGCGAGTATAATACTATTTTTGACATATATTAATTCCCCCGTTAGCTAATAAATTTTCTATTTTTCCTATTATGTTTTTTACTGAATATTTACTTTCAATTGTCTTTAAAGCATTCAACTCTATTTTGTTGTATAATTCTTCATTGTTAATTAGATTTATAATTTCGTAGGCAATGTCTTTAGGACTATGACTAGTCAAAATACCATTTATACCATTTAAAATAAATTCTTTTGGGCCTATAGATTCTGATACTATACACGGTTTTGATAGAGCTAATGCTTCCAGTACTGTTAAACACTGTGATTCAACTAATGATGGATGTACCATAATATCCGCATTTTTTATATATGGATAAGGATTATTTTTTTCTCCTTTTAATATGATATGGTTATTAAGCTTATTTTTTTCAATTTCTATTTTTATTTTCTCAAATTCTGATCCATTCCCAACAATATGCCATCTAAAATCATAGAATCCACTTTTAATTAATTCTTTTACAATCTCTACAATACATATAATATTTTTTTCTGGTGATAATCTTCCAACGGTAACAATATTAAAATTTTCATTCTCATACGGATTAAAAAAAATAGCCTTTTTATTAATTTCATCAGTATCAATCATATTAGGGATTACAATAACTTTATTATTCAAATTACCAAAATAATTCTCTATCATTTCTTTACAACCATTTGAAACTGCTACAACCTGATCAAAATAATTAAAAATATTTGCCATCTTATATCTTTCATTATTGTTGTAATTGCATTCGCCATGATGCCACCAAACATATTTTTGATTAGCATTTACACAATGTGCTACTACTTCGGCACAGAAACCGACTCTAAAAGCAATTGCACAATCATATTTAGTTTTAAACTTAAACAAGAATTTTGCAAAAAATAAAAATTTTTGGTTGAATTTATTAGTTAAAAATAATATGATTTTTAACCAAAAAGAAAAACAATCTTTATTCTTTAATGATTTTTTTAAACATTTGATAGTTGGGCCATAAGTATTTGTTATATCCATAAATTTCAAATTAACTTTATCTGGTAGTTCATTAATATAATCACCTAAATCTTCAAACAAAACCAAATCTATATCATATATGTCATAATTGATATTTTTTAAAATATCAATTAATGATTTTTCTACACCACCTACATTTAAATGTCCATTAACAAATAATATTTTCTTCTTCATATAATTCTAATCAAAAAATACAATCTATATTTATAAATGTAGGTAATTACTTTCAATTTCCAATTAATATCTAATGAATTAATTTTAATTCTTTTAAACATGTCTTTTACATACTTATCATTCAATATATTCATAGATTCACATTTTTTGATTTTACGATCTTCTAATGAATTTTTAATATTACCAATACAATGATATACAATATATAATAGACTTAAATCAATTTCCCTTTGAAAATCATACTCGGTGACTTTTCTAAAAAAATCATCTATTGCTAAATATAATTGTTTCATAATTTTCCATTTATCCTTATAATACGTATGAGTAACAGAATTTTCATTCAATACATAATGATATAAACATTGATTTTTCATATAATAAAAACTATTTGCATAATACATAAATTGTGATCCAAATAATAAATCCTCTGAAAATCTCATACCTGCCTTATATCGTATTTTATGTTTTATAATCACTTTTCGTTTAAATAGGCATACCCAATTAGATATTGTTGGTGGATAATCAACAGAGTTTGTCATTAATAATGTTGGAAAATATTCTTTTACTAACATATCATGATTATAAAATCCTTCTCTTATGCTATGAGTAAATATCTCTTTTTTCTCATTATTTTCCTTATAACAATCACACATAACAATATCACAATCATATTGATTATTTATTTTCATCATTCTTTCATACATGTCTAATTCTAAATAATCATCACTATCAACAAAAGCTATATAATATCCACTACTATATTCAATTCCATCATTTCTTGCAGCCGAAACACCTTGATTATCCTTGTGAATAACTTTAATCCTTTTATCTTTTGCAGCAAACTCATTACATATATTTAAGCTATTATCTATTGAACCATCATCAATAAGTATAATTTCTAAATTAGAATAACTTTGATTGACAATGCTATTTAAACAAGTAAACAAATATTTTTCAGCATTATAAATCGGCACTATTACACTTATTTTTTTATATGTATTATTTTCCGTTTCCATCATATATCCTTTCTAATTTTTCTACTGTTTTACTAATATCAAAAGAAGAAATAATTTTATTAGAATCAACTCTTTTCTTATTTTTAAATGCAATAATTTTATCAATCCATTTTTTGTTATCCAAAGGACAAAAATCAACATGATCATCATCTATAGCTATATCTTTAGGGACAGTACTTGATACAATACAATATAAACCGCTTGCTTGAGCTTCAATAGCAACAATTCCTAATCCTTCCATTTTAGATGGTAATAGAAAAATATCAAATGTACTCATTATTTCTGGTATTTCTTTTCTAATTCCTGCAAAATATACATAATCTTTTAAACCATAGTTATTAATTTTATTCTTTAGATTTTCCTTTTCCACTCCATCCCCAACAATAATTAATCGATATTTGTTACTGTATTTTTGTAATCCATGCAATATATCAATTAAAAATGTGTGATTTTTATTCTCAGATAAACTCCCCACACTTCCAAGAATTACTTCATCTTCTTTTATATTGAACTCTTTTTTCAAATCACCAATTATCTTTTCATTTGGTTTAATAAATCTATTTGTATCTATTCCGTTAAATAATAGAGTAAAGTCATTTTTAAATAATGATTTGCCTGCAATATTTGAACAAGCCAAACAATCAGTCGCATATTTATGAATTAATCTTTTATTTATTTCAATCAAAAAATGATAAATAAAATTTGACTCAAACATCTTTTGATTAGCATGTGAATGAACTATAATTTTTTTTATTCCTGCCTTGGATGCTGCATACGCAATAAATCCTCCTTGCCAATCCATATGAGAATGAACCACATCAGGTGAATTTTCTCTAAAAAAATCAATCAAATATTTTATGTATTTTAAAATTCCAACTTTTGATATACTAGGGGTATAAAAAATATTACCTCCTAAGTGTTTGACTTCATCATCATAAAAACCATGGGTATCACTAAATACTAAAAAATCAAAATTATATTTTTTTCTATCAATTTTTCTAAATATATTCATCACTAATGTTTCTGCCCCACCAGCATTTAATCTTCCTAAACAATGTATAATTCTTATTTTTTTCATATCATTAACCCATTAATTTATATATTTTTTCTATTTCATTAGAATTACTATAATCACTGTTTTTTAAATTATTAATAATTTTTTTCTGTAGATCTTTATTGTTAAGAAAATCTACAATTCCCTTAGCACATCCATCATTATCCATATCAACAATTATCCCATCATACCCATCTGTTAATTGACTTGAAGAAGTAGGGAATCTGGTTATAATAACTGGTTTGCATAATATCTGTGCTTCTCTAACAGTTACCGCTTTCCCTTCATAACGAGAAGGCTGTACATAAAAATCACATGCTTTTATATATGGATATGGATTTTGCTTTTTTCCTAAAATAAAAACATGCTCTTTCATAGCATGTTCTTCTATTTTTTCTTTGATTAATTCTTCATCACTTCCAAAACCAATAATATACCATTTTATATTAATTCCATAATCAATGATTTTTTTACAAATTTCTGATATATTATCAAAATTTTTAGCATATGAAAATCTTCCTATAGAACATAAAATTATATCATCACCTTTTTTGACCATTTCCAAGGCTACATCTTTATCAGCTTGACTTAAAATCATACCCTTAGTAATTATATTATCTATTCTAATAACTTTATTTGATAATCCCGGCATCTTAGTTAAAAAAGCTTTAGTACATTGATCAGAAATAGAAATTATTTTATCAAAACTATTCCACATCTTTTTCTCTACTTCTATGTCTATATCTATTGTTGAATAATCAGTATGAATCCAAGCTATTTTCTTTTTTGCATTACATTTATATAAACAAATGTAATGTGGTGTTAAGAAACTAATAGCCAAATCATAATTAATATCTTTATTTATAAAATCAATATACTTATATGTATATCGATGACTATAGGTAAGCTCTACCTGATTATCTTTTTTTAATTTTTTTCTTTTTATAGCGCTTTTTGCAAATATTTTAGCTTTCAATCTTCCAAATAACATTTTAAATTGTTTTTCTTTGATAAGATCAATCATTGGAACTGCTAAATATTTTGCTTGATTTTCTTGTAAAATATTTACGTTCGATGGTATTGAATCGAACAGTTCCCCTTGATGATGGCATAAAAAAAGATCTACCTGATACTTTGAATAGTCAAAACTATCAAGTAATCCTAATAAAGCACGTTCAGCACCACCAATTTCCATTGCGTGTAAAAAAATAATCACTTTTTTCATTCTTATTATCCCCTTTATTAGAAAATGAGAAAATTCAATTTTATCATTATAAGCACCATACAATAATAAATTATTAGTGATATATTACTATATTTACAAAATATTTTCTAATAATTTCAATAATTGCTTTTTTATTTGTTTTATACATGCATATTTTTTTCGTTCGTTATATAAAGCATTAATATCTTTTGTTTTTATCATCTTGTATTTTTGTTCGTTATTAAACCAATCAAAAGAAACTCCATTACATGCTTTTTGTAGATCAAAATTAAAAATGTAATACAAAATTTTATCTTTTTTCGACTTTTTGTGAATATTTCATAATAACATCATCTACATATCCTAAAAAATAATTACATAACTCAATATTTGCCATTCTGCAAAGTTTAATTTTTTATATTTTATAAATTCAGATATTTTATAATTATATTGCTTTATTGCGTCTTCAAATATTCTGTTATCATTAAGATTAGTTGTAACTCCACCATAAACATAGAAATAAACATTTTCTGGTATTGAAACTATTTTATTTGTCTTTAGAAGAACATGTAAATTAAAACATAAATCTTCTCCATATATCAATTTTGTAATTGGCACATTTTTTACTAAATCTATGTTATATAATTTTCCCCACATATTAACAGGAAAATTACCCCATCCGCAAAATGATTTTAAATGTTCATCTATTAACTCTCTATTAAAAATTATTTTATTATCATAAATATCGTTGCATATCTTTTCTTTATAAATCCATGTTTACCTAATACTCTTGTAAAAGTTCCAAAATTAACATCAGCATTATTTTTCAGCAAAGCATCTAATAACAATTTAATTGCATTTTTATCTAAATAATCATCACTATCAACAAAAGTTATGTACCCTCCCCCCCCGCTTTTTCTATTCCAATATGTCTGGCAATATCAACGCCTTCATTTTCTTTTTTACAATTCTAATTCGCTTATCTTTATTTGCAAATTCTGTATATATTTTATAACTGTTATCAGTAGACCCATCATCTACAATAATTATTTCAATATTATTATAGGTCTGTTTAACTATTGAATTTAGGCATCTTTTTAATTCCTTTTCTTTATTAAAAACAGGAACTACAACACTAACTTTATCCATTACTTCCTCTCCTAATAGTAATATTCTTTAATACAACCCCAAAAAATATACACAATACTGTTAAAAACTTCTTAGGTGATTCTCTAATAAAATATTTATTCTTTGCTAATAAGGAACTAGAAACATAATGGATATTATCCATTATGTTTCTTTTTAAAGAAGTGTTATATTGCATGTAAAACTTTCGTAAATATGCAAAACCATTTGGATTATTATAATATTGTTTCCACATATTATTAGATGAACCATCTTCTTGATATTCAACATTACATAATACATCATTTAATGCTAATAATTTATAATCTTGATCTATAAGAATATATTTATAATTTAAACCAAAATATTTTTCTCCTTCAAATACAGGATATTCTGGATATTTATTTATAATATTAGTACGATAAACTAATTTTTTATCACCATATCCCCCACTACTATAATATCCTGATAAGGTTGTTTCTTTTATATCTCCTAAATCATTGCCTATTAATTTTCCATTTAAATCCGCATCTAAACCAATAATCCCAGCATATTTTTCATTTTTGTTTTTATTCCAAAAATCTAATATCTTATTTACTGCATCATCTGCTAGACAATCATCAGAATCAATGCATATATTTAATTCAGTATCAATATTTTTATATGCTACATTGTGTGCTGTATGCATGCCACCATTTTCTTTATAAATATATTTGATTTTAAAACCAAAATCTTTATTTAACCACTGAGTTACTAAATCTTTAGTATTATCAGTAGAACCATCATCAACAATCAACCAAACAAAATTTTTATTTTTTTGTTTTATTAAACTATCCAATAATCTTGGTAATGTATGAGCTCTATTGTAAGCTGGTGTAAAAATTGTTAGTTGTATTCTATTTTCCAATTTTATTCACCTCATCTAAATAAAACTTTTCTAACCATTTTGCATTAGTTCTAATATCATAACCATTATCTATAATCTGCTGAGATGTATCTTTTCTTTTAAAGTTACTAGCAATATCTAATATTTTCTTTGCCCATTCATGAGGTGATTGATCTAATGACATTGAGTAAACATTATCAGTTATAATACATTGATCAGGTACATTATTAGATTTAACTATTGGTAATCCATTAGCTTGTGCCTCAATCAAAGTTACTGGTAAACCCTCATATATTGATGGAAATACAAATATATCCATAGCTTGCATTAATTCATTAACATTATCTCTAACACCTGTAAAAATAATATTTTTGTTTATATTTAATAATTTTGCTTTTTCTACAATACTATTAAAATCTTTTCCTCCACCTACAAGTAATAATTTTACATCATTTTTTATTTTTAAAATTTCTTTAAAAACATCTAGTAAAAATTGATGATTTTTTTGTCTATGAAATCTTGCTATATTTCCAATGATCAATTCATCATTATCTAAGTTGAACTTTTTTTTTATTTTAGAGCGTTTTTCCTTATCAAAAGCAAACTTTTTAGTATCTATCGCATTATTTAAAATTATATATTTATGACCATCAAACATCCAATCACCCGCATCTTCACCACAAGCAAAAAGAGAAGTTGCATATTTAGGAGTCTTCTTCATGTAAAATTTTTTAATTAAATACTTAATATCTTTCGCTTGATTTGCGTTATGACTATGCGCAATTCTAATTGGTACTCTATTTTTCTTTGCAGCTTTTAATGCAAGAGAACTCATACAATCTTGATGAACGTGCACTATTTTATATTCTTTATGATTTTTAAAAAAATCATTTAATTCTTTATGATATTTAAAACCAAATGGATTTAATCTAGAAATATGATATATTTTTCCACCTAAATTTAATATTTCTTTATCATAATCTGCTTCAAAATCGCGATGAACCAAGAAATCAAATTGTACTTTTGTGTGATCAATA
Organism: Thomasclavelia sp.; assembly: GCF_017889095.1. Classification (GTDB taxonomy): domain Bacteria; phylum Bacillota_I; class Bacilli_A; order Erysipelotrichales; family Coprobacillaceae; genus Thomasclavelia. The sequence continues at coordinate 30,784 of NZ_JAGHEW010000242.1, forward strand.
TTGCGATAATAATTCATTAACATAGTTTCCAAACCACCACGCCCCATATATGTAACTACATGTAATACTCTAATCATAAACTATATTTCCCCTTTTATGACTAAAACGTATTATAAAATCGCTGTAAATCTTTTAATACGTTTTCCAATTTATAATCTTCTACACTTATACTTGAATTTTTAGCCAATCTATTTCGTGTTTCTTTATCGAAATAAATTTTCTTTATGAGTCTTGAGCATTCCTCAATATTTTTACTTTCAAATAAATAACCATTTTCATTATTTTTTACCAATTCAACATGCCCTCTATTTTTTGATGCAATCACAGGTTTTCCACATAATAAAGCTTCAATTATATTTAATGGTAATCCCTCTCGCAAACTACATGAAACTAGGCACTCACATATCGGGATTATTTTATCTAGTTTTCTGGTATATCCTAAAAAAATAATATTATTATTTAAATTTAGTTTATAAACTAATTTTTTTAGTTCTTCTTCTTTAGGCCCGTTCCCAGCTAATAATAATTTTATATTTGGACATTCGTTTATTATTTTATGTATTGCATATATCAATGTAATTTGGCTTTTATTTTCATTCAATTCCCCTATGCAAATAATACAAAAATCGTTATTTGAAATACCAAGTTTATCAATATATTTTTTTATTTCTACATCATTTTCATCATGTACATAAAATTTTTTACTTGATACTCCAACTCCAAAAATATGTTCTACTTGACATTTAAATTTTTTTTTTGCAAAATAATAGTCTTCAAAATTAATAGTAATTAATAAATCTGTAAAATAGGAAAAAGCTTTTTCTAACGGATAATACAATATCCAATTTTTTAATGGAGCACCTTTATAAAAATGAAAACCATGAGCAGTATATATTACTTTAGTTCCTTTTTTTCTAGTATTTATTGCAGCCAACCTTGTTATTATTCCTCCAACAGGTGTGTTGCATTGAATAATATCATAATTGTTATTATCAATTACTTCTTTTAATTTTTTATATGCTTCTATATTTTTCATAGAAAATGGTGTTCTTTTGAATGGAATATCATATATTTTATCAACTTGATTTAATTCCAAACCTGATTTAATAGCCAAATTATTCCTTCCAGCCACATGAATTTCATAACCTTGTTTTTTTAGTATTTCTATAATTGGTAAATGAAACTGAGCCACATGACTTTGCACTGTAGCAACAATTAATATTTTTTTCATTTTATACCCCTCTAACAATTTATAACTATTTTTAGACAAATATTCTTAAAATATCACTCTCATAACCTAATCCCATTCCATATTTTGCCTTTAAATAAAAAAATGCAAAATAACATATACCCACAATTAAATACATAATAAAATGATTACTTTCTACAAAAATGTTCTTAATTAACCAAGGTATTAAAATTAGATTAAATACATCAAAATAAATAGGAATACGTCCTATCAAAATTCCTCCAGAAAATGATGAGATAAAATAGAATATTGCTGAAATTATTGACATATTGATACAAAAATTTATAAGTTTATTTCCTTGAATTTGTTTTCGTCCAATAAAAGCTAATATGCACGGTGCAGCACCTACTGCAACACGTAATAAATTTGATCCAGTACTTGTTGCTGCTTCTGTTAAATAACCCTCATAAGCAGTATCTTCTAAAACAATAGAAAATGTATTAGCTATATAATCAATATTGATACCAACAACAAATAAAATGATTATGAAAAAATAAAATTTCCACGTAAAACAGTTGAAATTCACTAGAAAATATATTGGAATTGTGAACAATGCACTTATGTGAATGGTTGATGCTAAAGCTATTAAAAGCATACATTTTATAAATTTTTTATCCAAAAATAAATCTATATTTCCAAATATTAAACTTACTGCTATAAATTGTCTCATACCATTTAACATCCAAACAAAATCTAGCATAACAATAAATAAAAACATTGAATAAAAGAAATTATCTGAATATTTATACAAAGTTTTTGTAATAAGTAATCCACTTATCCAAGAAATTACAAATAGCCAAATATGATAATTTGATGATATGAATTGCTTAAAAAGTACACTAAATATAAAAAAACCGACATCTTTATCAAATGATTGAATAACACTTAAATTCAATTTGTCGGGTAAATTATTAAATATTTGAATATAAGCATACGTATCTCCAACTCCACTTCTCAATCCAATTAATACAAAAATATAACATATTGTTGCAAAAACGATGAAATAACAAGGCTTTTTTATTTTTTCAAAATTATTATTAACTACTCTTTTAGGTAAATACCTTGAGATAAATCCATTTATACCTATCCAAATAATCATAGAATAATAAACTATCATTTTCTCACCTCATAAATATTTGTTAATTTTTTATTCATTTGACTTATAAATAATTTAATTAAAAAGGCACTAATTAATATTGAAAATGAAACAATAATAAAGTTAATTGGAAATGCAAATTTATTCAAACGGTCTATAAGTAGATATTGGATTAAATATATTTCTAATGTTAAATTAGAAATATATTTGATGGTTTTTCTTATATATTCTGGTAACAGTACTAATTTATCTTCATAACTTAATGTTGTTATAAAAATAAAATAAAGTAATCCAAATAAAATTATTTGGTTTAATATTTGAATAGGTGCTAATATATCAACTTTTGAAAACAATACTTTTGAAATAACATAGATAACAAAAAGAACTCCAATTATCAAAAAAATATATTTATTTTTTTTACTTTTATAATATGATAGTTTTTCCTTTATCCAAGCTCCCAGCAACATACATATCAAAAAGAAAAAACGAATGTTATTTTCATAAACTGAATCAATATGATAAAAACTTTTATCAAACATAAAAAAATAGTAAATCAAATAAATTATTAATATAAAAATCATTGAAACTAGTATTCCTCTTCTTTTATTTATCCCAATTTTTTTTATTAAAGATAAAATTAGATAATAAAAAACATATAAAATGATTATTGATGCTACAAAATGATAATTAGTTGGATAGATAAACATAGAAATAAAACCGTGCAAACTATTTTCATATACGTACAATCCTGCAAAAATACATATAAGTGTAACAATAAAAACTGTTGGATAAATTCTGATAATTCTCTTTTTATACCATTTAATAAAGCTACCTTTTATATTTGATAAACAAAATCCAGATACTACAAAAAACAGTACATCACCTAACAATCCCCCATTAGCAATAATAGAAATTGGATAAATGTTTTCATAATGAGCATTAGTTATTAAAATTGTTGCAATAACTTTTAAAAAATTTATGAACTCATACATCATTCTTTACACCTAACTCTTAAGTTTTCATATATCAATTTAAACATTCTTTCATTTACCATATCCGATATAAATGAATTATGTGGAGTAATTAAAACATTAGTTTTATTCCACAAAGGACTATCCTTGGCTAATGGTTCTGTTTCAAATACATCTAAAGCAACATTTTTAAATTTATCTATTTTTTCTATTAATGCCAACTCATCAATTAAAGATCCACGAGCAATGTTTATTAGAATTGAATTTCTTTTCATCGATTCTAATTTATTTTTATCAATTAAATGATATGTATCATTTGTTAATGCTATTGAAAGCACTACTACATCGGATATCGGTAAAACTCCTTCAATTTCATCAATAAAAAAAGATTCATTAACTAACGAATCATCTACTTTATTAATATCTACAACATTTATAATTACATTAAAAGGAACTAATCTTTTTGCTATTTCTTTACCAATATTTCCATATCCAATAATCGTTACTACTTTATTTGTTAATTCTTTAATATTACGATTTTTTATCCACTCTTTATTATCTTTTTGTTCGTAAAACTGCATCATTGATTTATAACTATTTAAAATAAACATAATTACCCATTCAGCAATTGGAATACTATAAATATCTCTTGCATTACAATATTCAATATCATTTTTTTTAAAATAATCAATTGGTAATCGTTCAAGTCCAGCACTAGTTGCTTGAACAAACCTTAAATTTGTAAACCTTTCTACTGAGTTATGTAAAAATAATCCATTACAAACAATATATTCAAATTTAGATACATCAAATTTTATTTTTTCTAATTCATTTTTTATAAATGTAATATTAAATCCTGCTTTTTTTATTTTTTCTATTTGTTCTTTTGAATATGGAAAACACCCTGTCAATAATAATTCTTTATACTTTGACATATTTATTCTCCACGATTTTTTTTACAACTTGCTGTATACTATTATGATTATTTATATATGATTTTTCATCTATATTTTTTTCAAACTGCCTAATTTCTTTAACCCCACTATTAAAAATATTTCTTATTTCTTGCAAACTTTTATCATTATTTTGATTATAAAAACTTCTTGATAATATCGCATTACTTGAACCTAAACGATAATGTTCAGTTAATATCTTTTCGGCTGGTAGATCACCAGTATGCAATCTTCCAAAACCACCTATCCCAAATGGTACCTGAAACCTCTTAAATGTGTTACACAAATCTTCTACTATTCCATTGCATAGTAATTCAAACATAAAATCTAAATGATAGCTTAAATGCAAATCATTCAAACCAATATGAACCTCATCAATCCCTGGCAAAGATAAAATATCGTTTATGTTATCAACTGCTTCCTTAGTTTCGATTAATAAATTTGTTTTTACTCTTCCATCAATATACTCTAAAAATTTTTTTACTTCTTCAACTGTCTTGAAATATGGTAACATTATAATATCAGCACCATTTTCAATTGCTTTATCTATTTCTTTTTTTGAATCAATATGAATCGAATTTATTCGTACTAATAATTCAGATTCATCTATTACTAATCTTATATTTTTTATATCTTCTAAAGTATGATTTGATTTAACGCTATCACTTGGCTGTCTTTTTTCCTTGCCAATTGATTCTAAGTCAACAAATATTCTATCTACACCTGCTTCTTGTGCAATTTTGGCTATATCAGGATTATTAGTTATATACATCAATTTTATTGTCATTTTTTATCTCCTTAATTTTCTTCTTTCTTAAATACTGTTTTTCCTTGATTTTCATTATCAGCGTTCTTTAATACTTTAAAAATTGTTATAAAGAAAATTTTTATATCCAAAAAAAAAGAGAGATGATCTACATACCAGCAATTCAACTCAATTCGTTTATTCCATTCAACATCTTTTCTACCATTAATTTGTGCCCATCCAGTTATACCTGGACGTAGATCAAACATATGCAACTGTTCATCACTATACTCTTCTAGTGGCCAAGGATGATAAATTAATGGAGGTCTACATGAAATTAAATGCATCGTCCCATTTGCTAAGTTTATTAATTGTGGTAACTCATCCAAACTAGTAGCTCTCAAAATACGTCCAACTTTAGTGACTCTAGGATCTTGATTGTCTGAATATACCCCACTCCCCATATTCTCTGCACCCACACACATAGAACGGAACTTATACATATTGAAGCTTTTTCCTTTATATCCTAGTCGCTCTTGTTTAAAAAAAACAGGTCCTTTAGAATCCAATTTTACTAAAATTGAAATTAATAAAAATAAAGGCCATAAAATTAATAACCCTAATATACCTATTAATCTTGAAATTATACATTTTATCTTAACATACACTCTAAATTTCCCCCTCAAATTACTTCTAAACCTCTTTATTTTTGATTTCTAATCCAAAGCATATATCATAGTTTTCAAAAGAAAACTGATAATTTAAAAAAGCTAATCGTTTATGACGATCAACTTTTCTTATCATCTTTTCTTTTTTCATTAACGGTCCTTTATTTACTACTATCTTGCCATCTTTTATATCTCCAGTAGAATTTTTAATAACTGGTAAATTAAATTCATCTAAAAACATTAAATCTCTTTTCTTTAATTTAACTAAGCGAATTTTATTTTGATTATTTAATTTAAATATCTCTTTACATTTACTAAGAGTTCTTTTAAATAACTCTAAATCAATAATATCAATAAAAATATACCCCTTTAAAATATCAATTACATATATCTTCCAGCCATCACCATAATTCTTTAACTGTTCTTTCTGCAAAATAAAAGATCTTTTTAAACATTTGTTAAAAAGATCTGAATTTAAGATATTTAATATTTTAGTTTCATTTTTATAATCCACTTTTAAAACAAATCCATTTTCCATAGCTACCCCCTTAAAGACAGCAAAATCCCAGTGCAACTATCAAAGGATATAGTTCCACCAGCAAAAAATATGACCATTTCAAATCCATAACATGCGCTAAGTCAGTGATTACTTCATCAAAAATCTTGTCTAAAATAAATGTCCTAGAATATCTTATTCTAAGATATTTTTGTAACTTCTGCTTCATTATAGATGATAAAAATGCATTTTTCAACAAAAAATATGTATATTTTTGATTTAAATGTGACATACTTATGTGCTTTTAATTGCAAAAACAGATGAAATAATTGAATTTTATAGCAAAATAGCGTCCTAGAATAAGATATTCTAAGACAAATTTTAGGAATATCGTATAATTTTTGTGCACTATAAGTTTCTTTTTTACGATTTTAACAAATCAACATTATTCTACATAAATTTCCAAAAAATCCAAATGTTAAATATTCATCATAGCATTTTTTAAACATAATCATAAAAAATATTTTTTTACATCTCATTTTTTTAACATTTAAATTTTAACTAAATTTTTATCACTTTATGTATCTTCAAGTAAACTAATCTATCATGATTACATATTTATTCTCATTATTTTTATATTATTTACACTACCACTTTTATTCTTATCTATTTCAACGAGTTGATACATTAACAAAGCGTTGACAAACTGCCTATTTGAAACATTAAAATCACTCTTTTTTATTCACTTGTGGGAAATATAAAAAGCTGTATAACAAAACCGGTTTGAAAAACAAACTTTGTCATACAGCCTGAAAGCATTTATTTTAAGTGTTACTTTCCTATTTCTTCAATAAAACATGTATGTTTTTTAGTTTTCTTATCATAGCTAATGGCAACTAACAACAGATTATCTTTATATTTCTCTAATCCTTTTGGGTATTTCTTTTCTTTAATCTGGTCAATTGCTGTCTTAGCTTCCTGATTCCATTTCAGTTCTATGATCATAGCTGGTTTATCTCGATATGGAATCAAGACAATATCTACAAACCCTTCACCACTTGGCATCTCTCTTATCATTGTATAATGATTTCTTGCATAAATATATGCTATTGACAATGTATATGACATTGCATTTTCATTGTTGTAAGTTAATATTGATGTATCCAGATGAGCTTCTTCGATATATCTTGCTACTGCATCTTCATCTTTTTTCCATGTTGCTTCCAATAGTTCTCGACTATTTAATAATGCTTTTGTAGTTTCCTGCCAGTTGGAATCTTCTATAGAATTAACAAATGAATCAATAACTTCTTTGTTAGGAATATAACATGTATGATTAAAACTGTTATATCCTAAATAGCCCAGATGTATAAGAAGTGTCAATACATCATCTTTTGATTTGAATGTTGTCATATCATTTTGAAACTTACTTGTATTGACATCTACACTCTCTCCAGATAACAATTGAACGATATTATCCTTCAAGCCATCAAAGTTCATATCTATATAAACCTGTAAAGCTTCATAGGTTTCTGTTGATGTCCAGTAATTTCCAAATTGTTTTCTCACAATTGAAGAAACAACAGAGCGAGGAGAAAAAGTTGAAATATCATTTGTCATGTGATATCCATCATACCATTGCTTCAATTCATCATAACTAATGTTGAATTGAATGCAAAGATTTTGAACCTCAGCCTCCGTAAATCCCATAAATTCAACGAATAATCCTGGATCAATCATTGAGATTTCTTCAAACATATTCAAGGCACTATGGGTTCCATATTTCTTGATAGGCAATATTCCTGTCATATATGCTAACTCTACATAAGGTTTATCTTTCAATAAGTTTCTTAAAAAATCAAGATATATTCTCTGCGATTCTTTATCCTGCTTATATTCTCTAAATATACAATCCCATTCATCTATAATAAAAATAAATTGGTTTTTTGAAAAAGCATAGATATCTTCTAGAGATAATGAAAGATTTGTTTCATCAAAGAAATTTACTAAATATTCCTGTTTAAACTCATTTAAAATTCTAATTGTTAGTAATTGAATCATTTTATCAATATTATGTGTATTACTTAAAAAACTTTGCATATTGATATGAATGACATGGTGTTTGTTAAGATGTTCTAAATAATGATCAGTTTGACTAATTTTTAGTGAATCAAAGATATTATGAGAGTCACATCCCATTGAATAATAGGCTACAAGCATATCGGCATCGGTACTCTTTCCAAAGCGTCTGGGTCTTGATACACAAATATATTTATTAACTTTATTTCTTAAATATTCAACATGTTGAATAAGTAATGACTTATCAACATATATTTCTTTATTAACTGCTTCATAAAAATTTTGATTTGTTGGATTTAAATAGATTCCCATACTTATCACCCTCTTTCCTTTTCATTATATCATTTCCATATTCATTAATCATCTTTATTTTATAATACATTGTAATATAAAAATGCCATTTTTTCTTTTACATTTTTTAACAGCTAAATTTTTATCATTTTATGTAACTTCAAATAAACTAATCCTTCGTAATTACAAAATTACACCTGTAACCGGAAATAAGCCTACCACTACCCCTAAGTTAATTAAAGTTTGGATTCCAATCATTGAAATAATTCCAATCATTAAAAAACTGCCAAATAAATCTTTAACTTTAATTGCCTGATTAAAAACAGTGATAAATAAATATCCATACATACAAACCAAAACAATTCCACCAATCAATCCAAATTCTTCTAAAAAAATAGCAAAAATAAAATCAGTTTGAGGTTCTGGTAAATAAAAATGCTTTTGAATACTATTATTATACCCTACTCCTAATATTCCTCCTGGAGCAATGGCATATAAAGATTGAATAATTTGAAAACCACTACCAAGTGGATCAGCAAACGGGTTTAAAAAAGCAACAATTCTTTGTAAACGATATGGCGCTGATAAAATCATCACAACAATCCCAATTACGCCAACAATTCCTAACATAATAAAATATTTAAACGGAAACGGACTAACGATGATCATTACAATAATCGAACATACCATTACTACCCCGCTACCAAAATCAGGTTGTAACATAATTAATCCAAACCCTAAAAATAAAATAATTAATAATTTTAAACTAGCTTTTATTTTCTTTAACTCATGGTAATGGTTACTAATATAGTTAGCACCATAAATAATCATCGCAATTTTAAATAGTTCTGATGGCTGTAAAGAAATGATCCCTAAATTAAACCAGGAACGTGATCCCCCACGAACAGCACCAATACCAGGGATCAAGACTAAGATCATTAAAATAAAAGTAATGATCAAAAAAATATTTGCATGTTTTTGATAAACATGATAATCAATCTTAGCTACTACAAACATCAAAATAACCCCAATAACTGCAAAAATAAGCTGTCGTTTAATATAATACAATGAATCATTGTATTTATAACCAGCCCAAATATTACTAGCGCTATATACCATTGCAAGTCCAATTAAAACAATCATTAAAACTAAAATAACTACACGATTACGTTTCATTTATACCACCAGTATAAGTATATGTGTCATTATTTTTAAAAATGTAAAAAAGAAGTCATATTTAAATTGATATTGTTTTTAATTTGTTAGATATAAAAAAGCCATCAAATGATGACTTTTAATATTTATTAACAATTTCTTTAAATACTTCGCCACGTTTTTCATAACCGGAAAATTCATCAAAACTGCTTGTTGATGGTGAAAGTAAAACAATATCACCGGCAGTAGCTTCTTTTAAAGCTTCAAGCGTAGCTGCTTCAAGATTTTTAACGCAAATACTATTTCCAACATGCATTTCATCTTTAAAACGTTTCCCGGCTGCGCCAAATGTTATTAAACGCTTGATTTTATTTCCATAACTTGCCATTTCAGTTAAGTCTAAACCTTTTTCAAAACCGCCCATTAATAAAATTACTGGTTTATCAAAAGCTTTTAAAGCAATAATACTGGCATCAGTATTTGTCGCTTTAGAGTCATTATAAACTTTAACTCCATTGATTTCACGAACAAATTCGATTCGATGTTCTACGCCCATAAATGAAGCAATTTCTTGATTAATGATTTGATTGTCAACTCCAGCTAATTTACAAGCACAAATTGCTACCATAATATTTTGTACATTATGATTTCCGACTACTTTAATATCATCTAAAGCAATAATTTTTTCGCCTTGATAATAGATTGCTTGATCTTTGATCATACAAGTTGCTTCATCAGTTAAAGACATAGTTATCTTTTGACAAGGAACTTGATAATCTTGTAAATATTTTAAAACAGTTGCATCGTCATTGTTGACGATATAATAATCATTTTCATCGGTATTTTTATAAATATTTGTTTTTGAAGCATAGTATTCATCTAATGAAGCCATATAATCTAAATGATCTGGCGTTAAATTAATAATTGTGGAAATATGTGGTTTAAAAGTATCAATATCTAATAATTGGAAATTACTCATTTCAATGACCACATAATGATTTTCTTCTTCTAATAAATTATTATCCATGACAATATCACAAAGTGGATAACCAACATTACCAGCTAGATGAACATTTTTATACTGTCCTTTTAAAATTTTGTCAATTAAAGTTACCGTAGTAGTCTTTCCATTAGTACCAGTAACTGCAATATAATGTTGTTTTTTTGCTACCTGATAAGCTAATTCAATTTCCGTATAAACCGGAATTTTTCTTTCTTTTAATCGTAAGATAAATGGTTTATGGTAATTAATCCCTGGATTTTTAATTACAAAATCAAAATCACGTTCAAATAATTCATCAGGATGACTACCAGTAACCATTTCAATTCCCATATCGAGATATTGTTGATATTCAGGAATGTCTTTAGCATCTTTAGCTTCATTGACCGTAATTGTTGCATTTAAATGATGTAATAATCTAATTGCTGCTTTACCACTTCGGGCTAGTCCAATTACCAATACTTTTTTTCCTGTTAACATCTTATAACACCCCAATTACAATTGATAAAATTCCACAAATAAACCCAATAAACCAAAATGAAATAGTAACTTGTTGTTCGCTCCATCCTAACATTTCAAAATGATGATGGATTGGTGCCATTTTAAAGACCCGTTTACCGCGTGTTTTAAACGAAACAACTTGAATAATTACTGATAGAGTTTCCATTAAGAAAACACCACCAACTAAAATAAGTAATAATTCTTGTTTTGTTAAGATTGCTAAAATCGCTAAAAAGCCTCCTAAACCAAGAGAACCAACATCACCCATAAAAATTTTAGCTGGATGGTAGTTAAACATCATAAATCCAAGCAATGCCCCTACCATTGCTGTTGCATAACTAGCTAAAGCGTAGTCTTTAGTCATAATAGCAAAGATAATAAATGGTGCAATGGCAACCATTGAAAGACCTGTTGCCAGCCCATCTAATCCATCTGATAAATTAACTCCATTACTTTCACCAGCAAACATAATTAAAATTAATAATGGATATAAAATACCAAAATCAATATCTACTTTAATAACTGGTATTGTTACTATTGAAGTAAAATCAGGAATAAAGTTAATCGCAAAGATATAACAAATTATTGCTAAAGCAATCTGTGCTAATAATTTAGCTAATGGTGATAATCCTTTATTACTATGTTTTACAATAATTAAAGCATCATCAACAAAACCAATTAAACTATAACCAACTAATACAATTGTCGCTAAGATCAATTCCGGATTAAACAATCCCCCAATATTAACAACGATCATGGCAATAATTGCTGCTAAAACAAAAACAATTCCTCCCATAGTCGGTGTTCCATTTTTTACTTTATGAGATTCCAATCCTTCTTCACGTTCTACTTGTCCAAATTTCATCTTATGTAAAAACGGGATAACTTTAGGCATTGCAATTAACACTAAAATAAACCCAATCACAAAGGCAAGTACTAACTTAAAAAAATTTTCCATGTATCTAACCCCTTTTTTCAAAATCCGTCTTTACTATATCATATTATCAATAAATAGGCAAAATAAAAGGGACAGAAAGTCCCATTTATTCAATCATTGTTAGTCGCAAATACCCAATTCTTTCATCTTTTTCATTGCATGGTCAATTGCTGCATCAGCATCCTCCCCGTCAGCAATGATTTCAATTTGAGCCTTTGTTGGTATTCCTAATGATAAAACACCCATCAATGATTTCATGTTGACAGTTTTAGAAGCGTAGACTAGTTTAATATCACTTTTAAACACCTTCATATTATCAACTAATTCGGTTGCTGGAGTCGCATATAGACCAACTGGATCAATTACGGTAACAGTAATTCTTTTTACCATATTGCATACCTCCTTTATTACTTATATTATACCATTGTTGCTAAATTATTTCATCTATTATAATTCTCTTTTTCATTAAAATAATATTAAGAAATCATCTCTAGATAAAACAATACTGCATTTAAATAATACGTTTATTATCACTAAAATATGCTTATCTTTTTAATTATTTATATGAATTATATTTCATTTAAATATAACTTATTTTACATAATTTACCCACAATTATCCCTTATTATAAATCTATATTAACTAACAGGAGGAAAATTTATGATATCAAAACTAAAAAAATACAATAAACTTTCAATTATTTTATATCTTCTAGCAATAATCTTTTTAATTGCTTTTATCTTTAGCTTCTACGATGTTACTAAATATTTATTTTCATTATATACTGCCGGAACTATTTCATTTGCAAACTGGTTTGAATGCATTCTTTATTATATCAACAATACACTTAATTACTTAGGATTTAGTCTTATTATTCTAGGAA
>NZ_JAGHEW010000243.1 GCF_017889095.1 Thomasclavelia sp.
ACGAACGCAGGGATATGGCATATTTAAAAGCAATTGAACAAGAATTAAAAGATGAAATTAAAGATAAAGCCTGTGCTAGTTATTCATCAAATCGGTATTTAGAATTTAATGCTCTTGGGGTAGATAAGGGTTATGGACTACGCTGGTTAGCTAACTATCTAGGTATTGATAATAAGGATACAATAGCTATTGGCGATAATTATAATGATGTTGAAATGATCAAACAGGCTAATTTGGGTGTTAGTGTTACCTGTGCTAGTGATGATATTAAAGAAATTAGTCAATATGTTACTAAACTTGATTATGATCAAGGTGCAGTAAAAGAAGTGATAGAAAAATTTGTTTTGGAGGAAGAATAATGGGTTATAAGTTAATTGCATGTGATTTAGATGAAACTCTATTAGATGATCAGCACCATGCTGGTAAACGAAACGTTGAAGCAATTCAACGGGCAAGAAAAGAATACGGAGTTAAATTTGTCCCAGCTACTGGAAGAGGATTTATGCAAATCCAGCCGGAATTAAAAGAATTAGGATTATATGATTTACCTGAAGAGTATGTTATTTCTTTTAATGGGGGAGCCTTAACTGAAAATAAAGGTAATCGCTTATTAGAGTTTAAAGGTTTACCTTTTGCAAAAATGAAAGAATTATTTGAAGCTGGATTGAACTTTGATGTTTGTATCCATGTCTATACCCCAGATAATTTATATGTATTTAATATGTCGGAGTCGGAAGCTGAAAGATTAGAAAAACAAAAATTGGAATTTATTTATCCTAAAGAAAACAGTGTTGATTTTTTAAAGGATACCCCAATTTCTAAGATTTTATATCAAAATGTTGATGTGCCTTATTTAATGAGTTTAGAAGAAGGGCTAAAACCAATTACTGATGGGTGCTGTGCGGTTAGTTATTCTTCTAATCGTTATATGGAATTTAATGCTTTAGGTGTTGATAAAGGTCAAGGATTGATTGATTTAGCTAATAAGTTATCAATTGCAATTGAAGATACAATTGCTGTTGGCGATAACTATAATGATATGGCGATGTTAAAAGTAGCGGGCTTATCAGTAGCTGCTAATAATGCAGTAGATGAAGTAAAAGCGGCTTGTGATTATACAACTAATGCTGATAATAATGAAGGCGTTGTTGCCGAATTGATCGAGAAGTTTATTTTCAATGAAATTTAAAGATATTGCACAAGCTGAATTTGAAAAAGAATATTATCAAAAACTGCATGATTTTGTCGCTAATGAATATGAACATAAAACAATCTTTCCACCTAAACAAAATATTTTTCGAGCTTTGAATTTATGTGACTATGATGATGTTAAAGTTGTAATTCTAGGCCAAGATCCATATCATGAATTACATCAGGCTAATGGATTAGCCTTTAGTGTTTATCCAGGTGTACGCATCCCACCTAGTTTAGTTAACATCTATAAAGAATTACATAATGATTTAAATACTACGATTCCTAACCATGGGGATTTGACAAAATGGGCTAAACAGGGCGTTTTATTGCTTAATAATGTTTTAACTGTGGAACAAGGAAAAGCCAATAGTCATGCTGGAAAAGGCTGGGAAACTTTTACTTTAAATATCGTTAAAGCGTTAAATGAACGAAAAAAGCCATTAGTATTCATTTTATGGGGTAATAATGCTCGAGCTAAAAAGCAATATATTGACACTTCAAGACATTTAGTCCTTGAAAGTGCCCATCCATCACCATTATCAGCTAGTCGCGGTTTTTTCGGTTCCCGTCCATTTAGTAAAGCTAATCAGTTTTTAGTTGAAAATGGAATTAGTCCGATTGACTGGCAAATTGAAAATATTTAATGGAGAAAATGATGTTTAATGATATTGAAAGTGCCTTAAAATATATTGAGTCTAGAAGAGTTAAACGAACTACAAAACAGTTTAAAGATACAATAAAAAAATATGGTTTTAATATTCACCAAAAAAATATGATTCATGTAGCCGGTACTAACGGTAAAGGTTCAACCGTTAATTTTATTAAAGAAATATTAGTAAGACATGGTTTTCGAGTTGGGACTTTTACTTCACCATATTTAATCTGTCATAATGATCGTATTTGCATTAATGGAAAAATGATCAGCGATGCTAAGCTGTTACAAATTATCAATGATTTAGTAAAAATCATTGAAAGTGAACAGTTGTCAATGTTTGAAATTGATATTTTGATCATGCTTAAATATTTTGAAGAAGAAGATTTAGATTATCGAATTATTGAAACTGGAATTGGCGGTTTGCATGACAAAACTAATGTAATTGATAGTATTTGCAGTGTGATTACAAATATTGGATATGATCATCAATTTATGCTTGGTGATACTCTAGAGAAAATCGCAAAGCATAAAGCTGGAATTATCAAAGCTAATCAAATCTGTTTTACTAGTGAAACTAACCCGGATTTAATTGCAATCTTTGATCAAAAAGCAATTAGTCAAAATAGTCAGTTAATTAAAGTGATGCCAGTATGTAACTATCAATACCCTTATCATTTTAGTTGTTTAAATCATGATTATTATTTGACTAATTGTGGCAGCTATCAAGTGGCTAATGCTACTCTTGCCATCAATGTTTGTAACCATTTGATTGAGTTGAAGCCAAACCTAGTTCAAGAAGCTTTATCATCATTTAAATGGCCAGGTCGGTTTGAACAATTTGGTAAGATTTATTTAGATGGTGCTCATAATCTTGATGGTATCAAGGCTTTAATTAAATCATTACATGATCAAAAAGTAACCAATGCGCTAATTATTTTTAGTGCTTTAGGTGATAAGGATATTAAAGCTATGAAAGAATTATTAAGTGAATATCCACTAATTCAGGCAACTTTTGAAGATGAGCGTTTGGAATTAGATGGAATTGATTTTAAGCAGGCAATTGATCTTAACTATGATTTATATGATCATTTAATTATTACTGGTTCTTTGCATTTTATTAGTACAGTTCGCAAATATTTATTAACTAGATAACAAAAAAGCAGCCTAGCTGCTTTTTTTATGTTTATTTAAAGTTTTGTTGATACCAGGTTAAAAATAGATAGACTGTCCAGATCTTGCGGGCATTATTTTCAATTCCCTGGTAATGATTATCTAATAAAAGATTTAAATTATCTTGATTAAAATA
>NZ_JAGHEW010000244.1 GCF_017889095.1 Thomasclavelia sp.
ACTGGGATGAAGCAATTCACAGAATCGCAATGAATGCTTATGAAGATCAATGTACACCAGCAAACCCAAGAATGCCAATCGTAAAAGATATGGAAGAAATCTTAAAAGTAACTTGGGATTATGAAAATAAATATGCTAAATAAACCAATAAAAGCTGACAAATCGTCAGCTTTTATTATTAGGAATATGTTTGTGTCCCCAATCACAAAAATAATGTAAAACGGGAATGAAAGATTCTCCTAATGGCGATAGAAAATATTCTACTTTTGGAGGTACTTGGGGATATTCTTTACGAATAATAAGTTGATCATCTTCTAATTCATTTAGCCGCTGGCTTAAAACTTTATGGGTTATCCCATTTAAATCACGCTTTAACTCATTATAGCGCATGACCTTTTTTTGCCATAATAAATATAAAATATGCATTTTCCATTTTCCGCCAATTAATGAAATAGCATATGAAAAAGGGCGAATATCGACTTCCTTGTCATTTTCGCATTTATAATCATCCATTGAAATCCCTCCTTATAAAATATTATATCCAATTATTTATTTTATGGAAAGTTATTTATTGCATTAATTAATCTTGAAATAATTTAAATTGGGAGCTAATTAATCCCGGCACATGGTGGGTTAGATAATGGGGCTAATGTTGGTAAAGTTTATGAAGCTGATTTGAATTTAGAAATATCATTTGCTTTAAAAGAAGAATTAGAAAGTCGTGGGGCAACAGTTAATTTAACGAGGGAAGATGATCAAGATTTAACAAAGCGCAATCATCATTATTCAAAACAGGATGATATGTATTTAAGAGTAAAGAAAATTGATTCTTTTAACAGTGATTATTTAATTAGTATTCATTTAAATTCAGCTCCATCAACTTCTATTTGGGGGTCTCAAGTATTTTATTATAATAATAGCGAAAAAGGAAAGCGGCTTGCAAATGAAGTCCATGAGTCAATGAAGGAAGTTACTGGCAGTGGCAAAGGAATTTCTGGAGCTGATTTTAGAGTATTACGGGCAACTAAAACAGTGGGAATCTTAATTGAGTGTGGGTTTATTTCTAATCCCAATGAAAGAGGACAATTACAAAGTAGTAAATATCATCAAAAATTAGCAACCCAAATTTGCAATGGGCTAGAAAATTATCGTCATAAATATCCTCAAGATTGTATTGATGAAAAAGATTTACAAAAGCTGATAGAGTAAATGAATATTTATTTGTTTGATTACTTAAATTTTTAAAGTGTGCTATAATTTAGATATAGAAATATCATTTAATAATTTATTAGTTACTTTGAAAAAGGAGGGAGTAAGATGAAGTGTAATGTTATAACTATTGGTCATGATTATGGTAGTGGTGGACGTGATATTGGTGCTAAACTAGCTGAAAAACTGGGATATAAATATTACGATACTCAAATAACAGCTAAAATGGCTAAAGAAAGTGGATTGGCAGAATCATATATTAAAGAAAATAGTGAATATGCAACTCATAGCAATTATTTCTTATTTACTTTAAATAATTGGAATTCAACGGGACCTAGTTTGATGGATCAGCTATATTTTTTACAGCGTGAGATAATTTTAGATCTTGCCACTAAGGAAAAATGTGTAATTGTCGGTCATTGCAGTGATTATGCATTAAGAAATGTAGCTAATTGTTTTCATGTCTATTTGCAAAGTAACATTGAAACTCGAGCAAAACGGGTGGTTGAAAAGTATCATGAGGAAATTGAAGATCCAGTCAAAGAGTTAAAGAATCGTGATAGTAAACGAAAAACATATTATCGTTATTATACTGATCGTAAATTAAATGATCTTGCCAATTATGATCTAGTAATTGATCGTACTCATCTATCTGATGATGATTGTGTTGAAATCATTTATGAAGCTTTAAAACGAATTAAATAATACTAATGATAAAGGCATAGGCTATGATTTGGCTTATGCTTTTATTATTAATTAATTTAAATATTTTTAAGTTCAGTTGTGTTAAAATAGTATTAATAAGGAGAGTGGTTAAATGATTAAAGCAGTATTTTTTGATATTGATGGAACATTGATTGATTCAGCTAATAAGAAAATGCCGGATAGTACCTATAAAGCGCTAAAAAAATTACAACAAAATGGAATTAAAGTTTTTGTAGCGACCGGAAGATCACCAAATAATTTGGATATTATTAAAGATTGTTTTGATTTTGATGGTTATCTTTGTTGCAACGGGCAATATTGTTTTAATAATCAAGAGATAATTCATGAAAAATATATTGAACAAAGTGATATTCATAGTTTACTTCCATATATTAATCAAAATAAGATTCCGGTTTTATTTGCCGAAATAGAGCAATGTTATAGTAATATCCCCAATTATAAAATTGATCAAAGTGCAAAGTACTTAAACGAACCGCGTTATCCCGTTAAAGAGGCAAAGGAAATAATTAATCAAAGAATAATTCAAATAATGGCTTATATTGATGAAGCAGCGGATGAGCATCTGTTAAGTTATCTTCCTCATTGTAAATCAGTTCGCTGGACTGATATGTTTGCTGATATTATTCCTATTGATGGCGGTAAAAACAAAGGAATTGATCAAATGCTCAAATATTATCATATTAACATTGATGAAGTAATGGCATTTGGCGATGGTGGTAATGATATTGAAATGTTGAAACATGTAAAAATTGGTGTAGCTATGGGCAATGCTAGCCAAAAAGTTAAAGCTGCGGGTGATTTTGTAACTAAAGCAGTGGATCAAGATGGCATTGAATATGCTTTGAAAAAATATAATTTGATTTAATATTGAAAATTACAAAAAAGTTGTGTTAACATATATCATATGTCAAAATAATACAATTTTTTAATGTATTTGATGTTGGAGGGTTATTATGGAAAAAACACGAAAGGGTTTATTTAATGCCAATGTAGATTTACTTCATGGATCAATATTTAAATCGTTGATAATTTTTGCGATACCGCTATTTATTTCAAATGTTTTTCAACAATTATATAATACCGTTGATACAATGATCGTTGGAAACTATTTAGGTGATGTTTCTTTAGCAGCAATTGGCTCTTGTACTTCGATTTATGATTTATTGGTTGGATTTGCTTTAGGGATAGGTAATGGGCTATCAATTGTTACAGCGAGAAGTTTTGGCTCTGGGGATCATACTTTGTTGAAAAAATCAGTTGCTAGTTCAATTGTCATCGGTGTTATTTCTTCAATTGTAATTACACTAATTGGCAGTATCTTTTTATATCCATTACTACAATTATTAGATACACCAGCTAATATTATTGATGAAGCTTATAGTTATATTTCTGTTATTACTTTATTTATTATTGTAATGTTTGCCTATAACTTATGTGCTGGATTGATGAGGGCGATTGGTAATAGTTTTATGCCGTTAGTATTTTTGGTTGTATCATCATGTTTTAATGTTGTTTTAGATATTGTTTTTATTACTGTTTTTGATTTAGGAATCATGGGAGCAGCTATTGCAACAGTAATTTCTCAAGGAATTTCAGTTTTGTTGTGTATTGTTTATATTTTGAAAAAAACACCGATTTTAATTCCTAAAAAAGAACATTTTAAAGTTGATCAAAGCTTGTATAAAGAGTTATTAGGACAAGGTTTTTCAATGGGGTTTATGAGCTGTATTGTTTCAGCTGGTTCCGTAATCTTGCAATATGGAATTAACGGTCTTGGTTATTTAACGATTGCTGGTCATACGGCTGCAAGAAAGTTATATATGTTTTTTAATATGCCTTTTAGTGCTATGGCAATGGCAATTTCAACTTTTGTATCACAAAACAAAGGAGCTAACCAGGGAAAAAGAATTCGTCAGGCTTTACGTTACAGTTATATTTATGATGCTATTTTAGCAATTATTGTATCAGTTGTTTTATTGTTGTTTGCAAATAGCTTAGTTCATTTGATTTCAGGTTCAACTGAAGATGTTGTTATCAACAATGGATCATTATATTTAAAGATCGTTGGTCCATTTTATATGATTTTGGGAATTTTAATGCAAACGCGTTTTGCGCTTCAAGGAATTGGACAAAAGATGTTACCATTAATTTCTAGTGTGATTGAATTTGTCGGAAAAATTATCTTTGTTATTGCATTTATTCCAAGATTTGGTTATTTAGCGGTAATTTTTTGCGAACCAGTTATTTGGTGCGTCATGGCGGTTCAGCTAGTTTACTCATTTTATACAAACAAATATATTAAACAGTATAAATAAAAGGCGGCTCTTTAAAAACCGCCTTTTTAAGCATTAAAGCTTTATTTTCATTGGTACAGGAAATGGGACTTGAACCCACACGAGATATCTCACTAGAACCTGAAACTAGCGCGTCTGCCATTCCGCCATTCCTGCATATATTTATATTATACGCTTTTTTGATGGATTGTTAAATAAAATATCAAAAATCATTTACTGAAAACGATTAACTCAAGTATCGTATTTTGGTATAATGATGATTAGATGGAGGTAAGAAAAATGAGTGTTTTAGATACAAAAGTTTTAGTGAATTATTATTTTGAAGCTATCAGTGAGATTCCTAGAGGCTCTTATAATGAAAAGGGAATTGCCGATTATGTGGAAAATTTTGCCCAAGAAAAGAAATTAAGATATGTCCGTGATAAGCTTAATAATATCATTATTTATAAAGATGGAACAGCTGGTTTAGAAAATCATGAACCAGTAATGTTGCAGGCTCATATGGACATGGTTAATGAAAAAAATAAAGATAGTGATCATGATTTTAATCATGATCCATTGCAGTTATATGTAGAAGATGGTTATGTTTCAGCAAAAGGAACGACTTTAGGAGCTGATGATGGTTATGGAGTTTGTTATATGTTAGCAATCCTGGCAGATCAAGAAGCTAAACATCCACCTCTTGAATGTGTTTTTACAGTAGCTGAAGAAGTTGGTTTAGATGGAGCTATTGGTTTTGATGAAAGTTTGATCAATGCTAAAAGAATGATTGGTTTGGATAGTGAAACTGAAGGGGAAACTTGTACAACATCATCAGGCGGTCTAGATGTCTTAGTTTATAAAGATCTTCATTTTACTAAAAGTGATGAGCCAGGATACCAGATTATGGTTAAAGGTTTAATCGGTGGACATTCTGGTGGCGAAATTCATCAAGGACGTGGCAATGCCAATAAATTAGCTGCACGGGTGATGTATGGTTTGATCAAAGAAAAGATTGATTTTAAGCTTGTTTCGATTGAGGGTGGACTAAAAAACAATGCAATATGTCGAGAATGTACAATTATTTTTACTACAACAGCTGATAGTTCAAAATTAGAAAAAATAGTATCTAAATATCAGGAATATTTTAAAGAAGAATTAGAATTTAGTGATCCTGGTGTTAAAGTTGAATTTAAAGCATTAGATTTAAATTCTGTTGATGTTATTGATTTCAAAGAATCAGCAGAGATCATTGAAATGATGATGGTCTTAAAAAATGGCTTTGTAGAACGTTCTCAGGCAATTAAAGATTTGACTACGATTTCATTAAATATGGGAGTTGTATACTTTGAAGATAATCAATTAAAGATTAGTTATTTATTACGTTCACCAATGAAATGTGCAGTTGAAAATATGTGCGATGAGTTAGAAATTACTGCTAAGACATTTGGTGGAGCGATTAAAGCAGCTAATTATTATCCAGGCTGGAATTATGATCCGGATTCTAAATTAAGAGAGCAGTTTAAAGAATTTTATTTTAGTAGAACGGGAAATAAGTTAAAAGAAACAGCATCTCACGGTGGTTTAGAAACGGGAATTTTCAAAGGAAAGATTCCTGATTTAGATATTATTACAATGGGTCCAGATATGAATGATATTCATACCCCTGATGAAAGAATGAGTGTCGCTTCGTTTGAAAATAGTTATTATTTATTACGTGATTTTATTGCAACATTATAAGGTGTTATTAAGACACCTTTTTCTTTTTTTAATAAGTATTAAAAGTGGTTTATATATTTTTACTAAAAAGTATTGACTATATAGTAGGTATATGGTGTTAAATCTAAGTAAAAGAGATATAAAAAATGCATCTTGTTTTACTTTTGGATATACCGTTATTTATGTTGAAATAGTTTATGATTTAATTTTGGTAAAATCAATAAAAAGAATATGATGAGTTATTATTAAATATAAATAATAAAAATAATTATTGTAATGTATTTAATATGGCGCTATAATATAAGTAGATAAGGAAGGGAGGATTAAAAAATGATTACCTATATTAAGAAAATAGTAGCTGGTTCAAAAAAATTTTATTTAGAAATTTTGGTGATACTATCTTTCTTAGCATCATTTGAATTTATTTCCGTAATCATTTATTCTGGAGGGGAAGGACTTAATAATTTTATTGAACGCTTGCTTTTACAGATAATATCCGGAATTGTTATTATTGTATCGTTTATTTTAATTTTGTTTGTAAATAATTATTTAATTGGACATAAAACAGATGAGTTTTCAATGATCTTGCTTTGTGGTAAAAGTACTAAAGAGATTGTTGGATATATCTTGATGCAATTTGGTGTATTATTTTTATTATCTTATTTAATTGGAGCAGCACTAGGTTATCTCTGGTTTTTGATCTATCAGCAAATATTTCTAGACACATTAACAATTTATCCAAATACAATCATAAATGTATATATTGCTTTATTTATTACTAAAATGATTTATGTTTTAATGATTGATTTAGGAAAGTTTTTAAGAATTAAATTAGATATTGCCAGTTATATGAATCATGTGCCAAGCAGTTCTAAATCAACAACTTTTGCCATCTTTAGTAGTGGCAGCACTACTGTTAAGATGAAAAAGTCACAAATTTTAGGTGCTAATATTGGTAATATAATTACTGTTATTTTAGGGATATTATTTTTGTATATTGGTTTATCAGAAACTTTAAGTTCTTCAGCAAATAATAATTTGCCAATATATTTTGCATTTTCATTATGTGGTGAATTGATGATTATTAATACATTATTGACAATGGTTTATGATTTGCTTCATAATAAATTTTTACTAAAATCAAAAAATGGAATTATGATTTTAAGTAATTTAAAGGATTCTAGTAAAGTAATGAGTGTGTTAATTAATTTATCATCATCAATCGTACCGATAATAATTATATTTTTATACTTACAGGGAATGAGCCCAGTAATTCAAAATGGTTTGATTACTACGTTTATTGCTTTAATGGCGGGAATGTTTTTATGTTTCATTATTCGTTTTATTCTCTATATCCCTTCTCGAGCTAATGTTATCGCTATGATGAAAGCTTTAGGATATAGTAGAAGTAATATTTATTGGATCCATTTTGCAGAAATTATCATTTTTGCTTTATTATATGTGTTATTTCCAATTGTGGTTTATGGATTGGTGTTATATCAAAGTTATTTAAATCAGATGATTGTTTATCATACGTTTGTGGTGATGATATCAACGTATGTAGGATTATATGCATTG
Organism: Thomasclavelia sp.; assembly: GCF_017889095.1. GTDB lineage: Bacteria > Bacillota_I > Bacilli_A > Erysipelotrichales > Coprobacillaceae > Thomasclavelia. Next base: position 7,506 of record NZ_JAGHEW010000244.1, read on the forward strand.
ATGCTGATTTATATGGTTGTACGTTACTGTAAATTAATCAAGGAGGTATATAGTGATGTCAAGTATCTTAATCGAGGCGAATAATATTAGTAAAGTATATGATTATGATATTTTATTAAAACGAGGGATTAATTTTTATGCTTTACAAAATGTTGATTTTGTATTAAAAGAAGGGGATTTTATTAGTGTTATGGGACCAAGTGGTTCGGGGAAATCAACACTGTTAAATTGTCTTTCGACTTTAGATGAGGCTACTAGTGGCAGCATTGAAGTATTAGGTAAATTAGTTAGTCAAATGAGTGATAAGGAACTTAGTTTATATCGTAATAAATATTTAGGGTTCATTTTTCAAAATCATAATTTAGTAGCTTCATTATCGATTTTTGATAATATAGCAACGCCACTTATTTTAAATAATGTAGCTCCTAGTGAAATTCAAAATAGAGTAAACGAAATCGCAAAAAAACTTAAAATCCAGCAGTTTTTATATAAGAAACCTAATGAATGTTCTGGTGGTGAAAGACAGCGAGTAGCGATTGCCAGAGCGATTGTTGCTAAACCAAAGATTCTGGTTTGTGATGAACCAACTGGAAATCTAGATAGTGAAAACTCGCATGAATTATTAGGGTTATTAAATGAATTGAATCAAGAAGGAACGTCAATTATTTTAGTTACTCATGATAATATGATTGCCAGTTACGCTAAAAAATTTGTCTATTTACGAGATGGTAAGATCATTAATGAAATAGAACGCAATGATTTAGATCAAGTAGATTTCTTTAATGAAATCGTTAAGATCACTACTCAAGACAGTTTATTGAAATTGTTTAATAGTGGTAGTAAAAATCCCATCTTACAAGAAAACAAATCAGTAAAAAAAAAGAATAATGATCAAAAACTAAATCAAAAAGTTACCACCAATGAAGAAATAGAAGTGAAAGCTGCTAGTAAAGAAGCAGATAAGGATAAAAAGGCTTCTACTGATATTGATGAAACTGATAATGATCAAGTCAAAAAGAAAACTAGAAGAATTGCGTATGCGATTTTTGATGGCTTAGAATATGACAATAGTTCTAAAAATAAATATCGTAATCTTAATTTTGAAAAAGATTATATTGATGCTACTATTTCGAATACTGAGTATGTAAAAATAACTTATGATGAAGTTGAAAAAGTAGGTATTTCGATGTGTTCGCGCTTTGTAATTTCATTTCCAATGCCTGAAAATAGATTTTATCTTGATATTGATATAGTATTAAAAGATGGTCGCGTTTATCAGTTTGAATTAAGGAATCAAAAAAATGCCTTAAGTTTATTTGATGTATTAAAACAGCATGAATTAAAAATTGATGATCCTTATGGAATTGAAGCGATTTATCGAGCTAGAACTGATTATTTAGTAAGACATCGCTGGTTATTGTATAACTTTAAAGATGTTGCTGAAAAATATGGTCTTGATAATCCACGGGGAGTAGACGTGGCTAATCAATATAATTCTGTTAATCCTTTAGGAAAAAAATAAGTCTAAAAAGCGTCACAAGACGCTTTTTTAGCGACTGAATTAATAAAAGGTTAAAAAATTAGTGTTTAATTAGATTTTTAGGGTATAATAGGTTATATTTTTCATATATCTATAAAAAGGAGGCGGATTGATGCGAAAGCTATTATTGATTAGCTTGAATATTGGTAAAATAATTACAGTGACTTTATTAAAAGATATTGAACGTTATTTTATTCGGGTTGAATATGAAAAAAATGGTGAAAAAATTAAGGAAAGCAATGATGAGGTAGGTAAGGAGTTTGTTTACCGAATTGTAAAATTGATTGAAAATTTAAGTGAAAGTGATAATCAGGAAATTGGCTATTTAAAAGTTTTTTATAGTGAAGATGAGTATTTAGAAGTAGGTATTAGTCATGAATTAATTGATAATGATGAAACTTTAAATGAATTATTGGATTTATTACTTTTATATGTCGATGAAGAAAGTCGTACTTTAGTAAAATGATCAATTTAGTTGGTCATTTTTTTATTTCCAGGGAAATATTTTAGCTAAATTTGAATTAATTGTACCAAAAGTGTCATAAATAGGATACAATAGGGGTGGAAAAAATTGGAGGATAAAAGAAATGAGTGGATTTTTTGGTGTTGC